>CAJGDJ010000012.1 GCA_904502025.1 uncultured Muribaculaceae bacterium | reverse complement strand
TTACGGAATTAGGGATTGTTGTATTTTTACACCCTGATATGAGTGTATTTGTTGTAGTCTCAATTATTGCGTTACAATTATCTCTTGAGTCATACACTCTATTCCCACTTGCTACCACCATTGAGGTCAAGCCGGTGCAACGATTGAACGCATAGTCACCAATCCAGGTTACTGAGTTGGGGATTGACACCGAAGTCAAGCCGGTGCAACGATAGAACGCATAGTCACCAATTGAGGTTACGGAATAGGTAGTGCCACTATATGTTACCGATGTGGGAATTGTAACTGAACCGAAATATTCGTTATAACTATCAGAATAAGTTCCCCGATATGTAACTCGGAGAGTTTTTGCTGTTTCGTCGGTAATATCGTAATAAATACCATCGACTTCAAAGTCATGGGCAAGTGATGGTATAACCGCTCCGAGAGTCATTGCTATAGCAATAAAAATTCGGAATTTATATGTTTTTGTTCTCATGTTTTTAGTTATTTATTTATTGATGTTTTGGATATATAATGTTCAATCATTTGTTATTTTACAAATTCTTTTCTTGTAGTTCCATCGCTGTATTTCACGATATTTACACCTTTCGTAGGCTCACTTATTAGTTTGCCATGAATATCATAGCGTGCCACTTCGATAGTGTTGTTGTCGGCTTCAATAGTTTCCACTCCTGCAATCTCTTGGATACGGTCAAATTTATACCATTCATCGGCTTCAATATAGGCATAATATGTACCTTCAGGAATCATTAATCGAGCCGAGTAACTGCTGTTTGTGTCTCCACAAAAAGCTCCATCGGCACAAGAGGGTGGCGTCATGTTATAAGAGTAAACGACTCTTAATCCACAATTATAAAATGCCGATGCTCCAATATATTTTACAGAGCTTGGTATTGTTACCGAAGTCAAACCGGAGCATTCCTCAAAGGCATTGTTGGCAATAAAACGAGTGTTGTCTTTTATCGTGAGATTTTCAGTTGGAGCATCACCTTTGTACCCTAAGCAATAATTATTTAAATATAAAGCACCATTAGCTTGGTTATTATACCAACCGGTATAAGTGAAAGCATTTAATCCAAAGTAAGTTACCGAATTCCCAATGGTTATATCTGTTAGGGAACTGCAATCATAGAAAGCACGATTAGGAATAGATTTCACATTATTACCAATATTAAGAGTTTTAACGCCACTAAATGCAGAAGACCCTATCGAAGTGCAATTTTCAGCATTGTAGTTGACCGTAGAGCCTGCAATGATATTACTCGGAATAATTTTCACATCGGTTCCTATATTAACAGTCTTTGCAGCCCAACTAAAAGCATAATCTCCTATTGAGGTACAATTTTCAGCATTAAAATTAGCCTCGGTTATGTCTAAGCCAAAAAACGCATTATCAGGGATGTTTTTTACCTCTTTACCGATATTAAAAGTAATAGTCGAACTTGAAATGAATGCCGAAGTGGCTTCTGAAGACCCCATTGAAGTACAATTTTCAGCATTATAATTAATCTCGGTTAATCCTGTGCAATTAGAGAACATATAATCAGGAATAGTTTTTACATTGTTCCCAATATTAATGATTTTAAGGTTGGAACATCCTGAGAATAAGGAGCCATAATACAACTTTGAAGTACAATTTTCTGCATTATAATTAACCTCCTTCAAACCGCTACAACTAGTGAACGCACCCGAACCAATCTCGGTTACGGAATTGGGAATTGAAATTGATGTCAAGCCACTACAAAAAGAGAACGCAGAGCTACCAATTGATGTTACAGAATTAGGGATAGTTATAGAAGTTAATCCTCTGCACGAAGAGAACGCAGATCGACCAATTTCGGTTACAGAAATAGGAATAATTGTGCTTTTACATCCTGAAACAAGGGTGTTTGTAGATGTTTCAATTATCGCATTGCAGTTATCTCGAGAATCATATACTTTATTACCACATTCTACATTGATAGAAGCTAAATTGTCGCATCCTCCAACTGAGGATAATCCAATTGATGTTACTGATTGGGGAATGGTTAACGTTGTTAAGCCACTGCAGCCATTGAATGCTCCGTCGCCAATTATATTTATCGAATTAGGAATAGTTATTGAGGTTAAGCCGGTGCAACGAGAGAACGCATAGGAGCCAATTGTGTTTATAGAATTAGGAATAGTTATTGAGGTTAGTCTGGTGCACCCAGAGAATGCATAGTCGCCAATCTTAGTCAAGGAAAAAGGAATAGTAGTATTTTGACAACCGACAATAAGAGTGTTTGATGCTGTTTCAATAATTGCATTACAATTATTACGCGAATCATAATACAGATTATCATCTTCTACAACTATAGCCGTTAGCCCCGAACAACCATAGAACGCATCTTTACCAATTTCGGTAACAGAATTAGGGATAGTTACCGAGGTTAATCCTGAGCAATTATAAAACGCATTTTCTTTAATTTGAGAAATATCATTTGGGATAACCAAATTAGTTATTTCAGTCCCATTTAGTTTAAGTTTCTTAGCATAATATAATGGATTTGCACAAGTATTATAAACATATTCAAACTCAATTTTACACCATGCTGATAAATCCGTGATATTGACCTCGGTCAAGCCGGTGCAATTCCAAAACGCACCCGAGCCAATCGAGGTTACGGAATTTGGGATATTTAATGAGGTCAAGCCGGTGCAACCTGAGAACGCACCCGAGCCAATCGAAGTTACAGAATTGGGGATATTTAATGAGGTCAAGCCGGAGCAACCATAAAACGCCTCATAGCCAATCGATGTAACAGAATTGGGGATATTAGTATTGTTACACCCTTTAATAATAGTATTTGTAGCTGTTTCAATTATTGCATTACAATTATTACGGGAATCATAAACACTATTACCACTATCAATAACAATTGAGGTCAAGCCGGTGCAACCAGAGAACGCATAGTCGCCAATCTCGATTACCGAGTTACCAATTGTTACTGATGCCAGACTGGAACAATTATAGAACGCAGTGGAGCCAATCGATGTTACGGAATTGGGGATTGTTACCGATGTCAAACCAGTGCAACTATCAAAAGCACTCGAGCCAATCTCAATTACCGAGTTGCCAATTGTTACCGAGTTTAAGCCGGTGCAATCATGGAACGCATAATTTGGTATTATTTTTACGCTATTTCCTATATTAATAATTTTAAGATTTGTACAACCACTGAATGCCGGAGAAGAATACTCCCCCATTGAAGTACAATTCTCTGCATTAAAATCAACTTTAGTCAAGCCGGTGCAACCATAGAACGCCCCATTGCCAATTGAGGTTACGGTATTGGGGATATTTACTAAGGTCAAACCTGTGCAACCATCGAACGCCCAATCGCCAATTGAGGTTACGCTATTGGGGATATTTAATGTGCCTGTCAAGCCGGTGCAACCGCTGAACGCACTGTTGCCAATCGACGTAACGGAATTAGAGATAGTTACTGATTTCAAGCCAGAGCATCCAGAAAACGCAATCGAGCCAATCGAAATTACAGAATTGGGGATTGTAGTATTGTTACACCCTTTAATAATAGTATTTGTAGCTGTTTCAATTATTGCATTACAATTATTACGTGAATCATATACACTGTTGTCACTATTAACAATAATTGAGGTCAAGCCGGAGCATCTAATGAACGTACCATAGCCAATCGAGGTTACCGAATTGGGGATATTTACTAAGGTCAAACCAGTGCAACCATCGAACGCCCAATCGCCAATTGAGGTTACGCTATTGGGGATATTTAATGTGCCTGTCAAGCCGGTGCAACCTCTGAACGCACTGTTGCCAATCGACGTAACGGAATTAGGGATAGTTACTGATTTCAAGCCGGTGCAACCATCGAACGCATGCGTGCCAATTGAGGTTACTGAATTGGGAATTGTTACTGAGCTCAATCCATAGCAATGATAGAACGCCATGTAGCCAATCGAGGTTACGGAATAAGTCGTGCTGTTATAGGAAACAGATGAAGGGATATTAACAGAACCTGTATATTTTCCAATATTAAAATCAGAATCATCACGACTACCTGTAACAGTAACAGTTCTTGCTGTAGCATCGGAAATGTAGTAATAGATACCATCTACTTCAAAGCCGTAAGCAAGTGCAGGGAGTGCTACACTGAGCATTATCACTATTGCAATGAGTGCTCGAAAATGATTTGTTAATTTTTTCATAATGAGATTATTTATTGATTGTATTAATTATCAATGTTTTATGCTTATCAAAAATGTTTATCTCTTAATAAGAGAGTGATATATATTACAAATATAGTGAAAATCAGTGGGATAATGCACGGCTTTTAGTTAATTTTTGCAATGAAATAGAGCAAACTTGTTGCAAAAAAATGACACTAAATTTTATAATACACTATATATCTGAGCTATGTAAACAAGGCAACACTCTCTTATTAAGAGAAAATATTTACAAATTTTAAGTTGTGAAATGGGGATTTTTAGACAAAATGACAGAATGGGCAGGTTTTACCCCCTCCCGGCTTCGCCGTACTCCCCCTACGCAAAGCGCAGAGGGAGAGTTTTTGGACCTTTATAATGTAAATTCCCTTCTTTTTCTGCAAAAAAACAAATTGACAGCAAAATTACCAATAACAAAAGAAACTCTAATTTGGAATTTGAGAAGATTTTTTGAAATTTCGAGGGGAAGTGTTGCAAGATTAAAAAATAAGTTGTAACTTTGCACCGTTGAAAAAAACATGGTGGACGTAGCTCAGCTGGTTAGAGCGTCGGATTGTGGTTCCGAAGGTCGTGGGTTCGAGCCCCATCTTCCACCCCACAGGAGAGTGTATCGCAGGTGCACTCTTTTTTTTGTTTTAATTTTTAGACAGAATGATTGAAAATTGAGAATTGAAAAGGCTAACGCGTGGAGGTTTTTGACAGAATTATCCCCCCCTCCCGGCTTCGCCGTACTCCCCCTATCGCCCTGCGACAGAGGGAGAATTGATTTTTACAATGAATAAACAAATTATTCGACATAAGAATTAAACATATAACATATATTAATTATAGTTATGGATTGGAGTGCTATAAAAGAGTTGCTTGATGGTGAAGCGAGGAGAATAAATCATATTGATTTTATTGCTGATGATCCAGTGCAGTTTCCTCGCCGATTTGAGCGTTTGCAAGATATCGAGATTGCTGCACTATTGTCGGCCACTATCGCCTGGGGTAATCGTAAGATGATATGCAACAATTGCAACAAGATGCTCTTGTTGATGGATAACCAACCTTATAATTATGTAATGGAAAAGGGATATGAGGAGCTACCCGACATGAATATTCACCGCACATTCTTTACTCGTAATCTACGATATTATCTTCGTGGGTTAAACGCAATTTACACCAAATATGGCTCATTACACGATTTTGCCAAAGCGACTTCAATTGATAAATCAGAGTTCCCATCATGGAAGTTAGTTGAAGAAATCAATAATGTATTTATTGATGCTAACAATGGAGAAAAAGATAGTCGCTGTCTTCCCGGCAATATTAACAATACGGCATTAAAACGCATTAATATGGCTTTGCGATGGTTGGTGCGTAACGACGGCATCGTGGATATGGGCGTGTGGAATGTTATTAAACCCTCACAATTATTTATACCATTAGATGTGCATGTGGGCAATGTGTCGCGAGAGCTTGGATTGCTCACTCGCAAAGCAAATGATAAAAAATCAACGATTGAGCTGACAGAAGTGCTTCGCTTAATGCGTCCGGAGGACCCAATTTTGTATGACTATGCTCTGTTTGGCATAGGAATCAACAACAAATCAATCAACAATCACGTTTAGAAAATAAACATTCAAAATATGTTACAATTTATTACACACCCAAATGAAAAATACAGCATCGTTGAACAAGTGAAGATGGTGCTTGATGGCGGTTGCAAATGGATTCAACTTCGCATGAAAAATGCTGACGACAACGAAGTGAAAAATATTGCCGAAGAATTAATCCCCCTATGTAAAGAAGCTGATGCTATATTAGTAATCGACGATAGAGTGGAATTGGTGAAAGAACTCGAAGTTACCGGCGTACATCTTGGCAAAAAAGACATGCCGGTAGCCGAAGCTCGCAATATGCTTGAGGGTGGTCCGATAATCGGAGCAACAGCCAATACTGCCGGCGATATTTTTGCATTAAAAGGGATTGATGTGGATTATGTGGGACTTGGTCCATTTCGACACACAACAACAAAAGAAAATCTCTCACCTATTCTCGGATTAGACGGCTATCGCAAAATCATGAAAGAAATACGCGACGCAGGTGTTGAATTACCGGTAGTTGCAATAGGAGGAATTACGCTTGATGATATTGACGACATCATGGCAACAGGCGTTAACGGCATTGCGATGTCGGGGGCAATTATAAATGCAGAAAATCCCACTGAATATACCAAAGCAGTATTAGATAAACTATATAAATAATCATATTTCTTTACATGTAAGGCTATCAATGTTTGATAGCTTTATTTTTATTGACTAATTAATATTTTTTGTAAATTTGCAATAAAACTGATATAACAATGAAACGATTCTCACTTTTCATTTTGTTAATAATTGCAATTGCATTAAATACAATTGCCACAGAAAAATCGATATATGTCTTACACATAGATGATGAAATAGGTTCAATGACATGGCAACACACTCGTCATGCTTGCGAGGAAGCCAAAGCAATAAATGCCAACATTTTACTTGTTCACCTAAATACTTATGGTGGCACATTACAACATGCTGACTCTATAAGAACTGCCCTACTCAACTATCCCGGCACAACAATAGCATTTATCGACAACAACGCAGCTTCGGCAGGTGCATTGATAGCACTTGCTTGCGACTCAATATATATGAAAAAAGGTGCGAGCATAGGTGCAGCAACTGTAGTTAACGAAAAGGCAGAAGCACTCCCCGATAAATATCAATCATATATGCGTTCAATAATGCGTGCAACTGCCGAAAGTCATGGGAAATACATCTCTCCCATTGACTCAACGGAAAAATGGCATCGCAATCCATTAATAGCTGAAGCAATGGTTGACTCTCGCATAATTATTCCGGGGTTAATTGACTCAACAAAAGTATTAACTTTCACAACTTCAGAAGCTATTAAATGGGGATTTTGTGAAGGAGAAGCAACATCTATTGAAGACATTTTGCATAAAAATCACATCACTAAATATACCCTAACATCTTTTGAGCCAGACTTTACTGATTGGTTAATAGGATTTTTTTCAAGTCCTGCCGTACAAGCCATTCTCATAATGTTTATTGTAGGTGGCATATATTTTGAGTTGCAAAGTCCCGGACTTGGGTTCCCAACAGTAGCAGCAATCATTTCGGCTGTATTATATTTCCTACCATTATATATTACAGGGCTTGCTTCAAGTTGGATTATTGTTCTTTTCATCATAGGATTATTATTTTTATTAGTTGAGATATTTATTATACCGGGAACCGGAATCACTGGAATTATCGGTGGAATAGCAATGCTTATCTCTCTTATTGGAGGCATCGCAGATAGCTTTACTGCAGATAGCTTCACTTTTTCAATATTGATTGATGCAATAATAATAGTGGGGGTTGGGATAATTTTAGGAATTATTTTGATTTTATATCTAACATCGAAATATGGTCCTAAATTTATCTCTAAACATTCCGAATTACAGCTCTCGCAACGAGTTGAAGATGGATATATCGGAGTTGACACTACTTTATCAAAATATATCGAGACAACCGGTGTCGCAAAAACAGATATGCGTCCCGGGGGTAAAGTCGAAATAAATGGAGAAATTTTTGACGCTGTCGTTCTCAATGGAAATTTTATAGAGGAAGGCACACCTATTATCGTGAAAAAATTTGAGAACAGCCAACTTTATGTAATAAAGAATGATTAAGGAGAATATGAAACTAAATCGAGCTATAGCACCACCCATAAAAGAATTTGAAAAATTAGAAATTCCTCAATGTAGAATATTAGTTCTTGACAACGGCATCAAACTTAATATAATTGATCATGGAGAGTTTGATGTCAATCGACTAACAATGTCGTGGAACGGTGGTGCATACGACGTAGATAGTTTCTCAGCATTAATGCTTGCAACAGAATTAATGCGAGAAGGCACGAAACTTCATACCGGTGCCGAAATCGCAGAAAATCTCGATTTTAATGGGGCATGGCTAAGAAACAATTTCCATTCACACCACACTTCTATTGTTCTGCATTCACTAAACAATAAATTTGATTCGGTTTTACCTATTATAGTTGAAACTATTACCTCTCCATTGTTTCCTCTAAAAGAATTTGAAATTAATCGAGAAAAAATTGCAAAACGCAAAGAATTAAATTTATCAAAAGTCGCTTATTTAAGCAATCAAAATAATCATCAACTAATCTTTGGTGATAATCACCCATGTGCAAAAGACGAAACCGTTGAAGAGATATATAATATTAGTATAAACGATATAAAAGAAATTCAACAAAACATATTCTTACCTAATGGTTGCGAGCTATTCCTTGCCGGTCGCATAACCCCACAAATAGAAGACATAATAAATAATCAATTGGGGCAATTGACTTCAACCAAAGAGCCATTGAAACATAATATAATCCCCATTTCACCGTCAGAAACAAAACTTAATATCATAGACGTTGAAGACGCAATGCAAAGTGCTATCACAATGTCAATACCTACAATACCACGTTCAAACACTGATTATATCGATTTAAGATATACAATTATGGCACTTGGTGGTTACTTTGGAAGCCGACTAATGACAAATATCAGAGAAGACAAGGGGTACACTTACGGCATTTCAGCCTCACTACTTGGGAATTGGGAAGGTGGAGTAGCAACAATTTCAACCCAATGCGACAATAGCTATGTTAAACAAGTAATTGATGAAGTTAAAAAAGAGATAGAGAGTCTAAAATACAATGATGTTGATGACGATGAACTAAATCGATTGAAGCAATATGCAATGACACAAATTGCCGGGATTCTTGATTCGCCATTTTCAATTATGGATTATTATGAGAATATGCGACATGTATTGACTCCTCCCGACTATTTTTACTCAATGCAAGAATCATTAAATAATCTCACATCTGAACGTATTGCAACATTAGCACAACAATATCTAACTGTTGACAAATTGTATATTTCTGTAGCAGGGAATAGTAAAAAGATGGCAAATATGGATTAATTGTCACAATATTTTTCCTTAAAACCTAAAAATTACTATTGTATAAGTGATAATTTTTTACGAAATTTGCACCAAATATTTTTTTATTAAACTGACATATATATTTCTAACTTATAATCGCATATTTTAATGAAAAAAAGTGCTTTACAACAAGCTCGTGCAACTTATCAACCTAAGTTGCCTATAGTGCTTACAGGTGCCGTTATGGCAGTAGAAGGTGCACCTACACAATCAGTTGCTGATCAAGAAGACATCAAAAATTTGTTTCCTAACACATACGGTCTTCCTGAATTGAAATTTGAAAAAAATGCAAACCCGGCAGCAGGCAAGCCTGTTAATGTAGGTGTTATCCTTTCAGGAGGTCAAGCCCCCGGTGGACACAATGTAATCAGCGGTCTTTTTGATGGTATCAAAAAAATCCACAAAGACAGCAAACTTTATGGATTCCTTATGGGTCCCGGCGGATTTGTAGATCACCAATATAAAGAATTAACCAGCGACATCATTGACGAGTATCGCAACACTGGTGGTTTTGATATCATTGGCTCTGGTCGTACTAAACTTGAAACAAAAGAACAATTTGATAAAGGTCTTGAAATTCTCAAAGAACTCGACATCAAGGCTCTTGTTATTATCGGTGGCGACGACTCTAACACTAATGCAGCTATCCTTGCCGAATATTACAAAAGCATCGAAGCAGGCGTTCAAGTTATTGGCTGTCCAAAAACTATTGATGGCGACCTCAAGAATGGCTTGATTGAAACTTCATTTGGTTTCGACACTGCAACAAAAGTATATTCAGAAGTTATCGGTAACATTCAACGCGACTGTAACTCAGCAAAAAAATATTGGCACTTCATTAAATTAATGGGTCGTTCAGCATCTCACATCGCTCTTGAATGTGCTCTTCAAACTCAACCTAACATTTGTATCGTTTCAGAAGAAATCGAACAAAAAAATATGACTCTTGGCGATATCGTAAATTATATCGCCGGCGTTGTAGCTAAACGTGCTGAAAACGGCAACAACTTCGGTACAGTACTTATTCCAGAAGGTCTTATTGAATTTATTCCTGCTATGAAGAAACTTATTGCAGAATTGAATGATCTTCTCGCACACAATGCTGAAGAATTTGCAGCAGCTGAAAACCAACGTCAATACATCATTGACCACCTTTCAGCAGAAAACGCATCAGTATATGCTTCTCTACCTGAAGGTGTAGCACGTCAACTTAGCCTTGACCGCGACCCACACGGCAACGTACAAGTTTCACTTATCGAAACAGAAAAATTGCTCAGCGAAATGGTAGGTCGTCGTCTTGCAGAAATGAAAGAAGAAGGTACATTCGTTGGTAAATTCGCTGCTCTTCACCACTTCTTCGGTTACGAAGGTCGTTGTGCAGATCCATCTAACTTCGATGCAGACTATTGCTATGCACTTGGATTCAATGCTGCTTGCTTGATTAACTCAGGCGTAACAGGATATATGTCATCTGTTCGCAACTTGACTAAGCCATCAGTTCAATGGATTGCGGGTGGTATCCCCATCACTATGATGATGAATATGGAACGTCGTCATGGAGCAATGAAACCTGTTATCCAAAAAGCGCTTGTTCGTCTCGATGATGCTCCATTCTTAAAATTTGCATCTAAACGCGATGTATGGGCTGTTGACACATGCTACATGTATCCTGGTCCTATCCAATACTTCGGTCCTTCTGAAGTATGCGACCAACCATCAATGACTCTTCGCTACGAACATCAAGGCAAATAATTTTTATTTATATACCTAAATCCCAGCTTGCAAAAAAGTGGTAATATCAATTTAGATATTACCACTTTTTCTTATTTTCTTTATTTTACTTCTTTACCCTACCCGATGAGTGATATGTGCGAATATAGTAATTTTGCTCAAGCTTACTTATTACAACCCCTTTACTCGACGAAGCATGTATAAATTCACCATTACCGATATAAAGCCCAACATGCGATACCTTCCCTTTCTTCTTTCCGGTTGCAAAAAAAACCAAATCACCTATCTTCAGTTGTGATTTTTTTATTTTTTTACAAAACTCTTGCTGTTCTCGCGAAGAACGAGGCAACTTAATGTCATAGACCGATTTATAGATTTGCATAACAAATCCCGAACAGTCAGTTCCCGACTTTGAATGACCTCCATATTTATATTTAGTTCCTAACCACTTCTTCGCCTCTTTAATTAATTCTTTTTCATTTTTAGTCTTTGCAATAGACTCTGTAATTGTTGCATTATATTCATCATTCTCTCTAACCGTTTTTGAAGAACTACAACTCGACAAAAACGTTATAATACCAAAAGCACAAACTATGATTAGATGTAAAGTTTTTATATTCATTTGAAATGACATTGCCATGTTTTTTTTCACTTCATTCACAAATATAGTGTAAAAATTATATTAAATCATAGGCTCTGCTATTAAATTAATTTAAGAAAACGTTTTTTTGTTTCAACTACCACAATAAACAATTATATTTGTCGTCATAAAGTTAAAATTTAACATAACAAACATATTAATTTAACAATATCAAATATGAACGTATTAGGAAAAATCGCACTAACATGTTGCTCGTTATCATTAGTAGCATGCACCATGGCAGCACAACCTGCCGATTTTACTAAAGCAGCAGAAAGTACAATTAATGGAGTGGTAAGTATTAAATGCTATGCGACACCAAGAAGTTATGGCTATGGTGGTGGCTACGATCCTTTCAGTGATCCATTCTTTGAATACTTCTTCGGGCAACGCCGTCAACAAAAACGCCAACAACCCGAACAAGAACAACAGCAAACCGGTCTTGGCTCCGGCGTAATCATCAGCGATGACGGATATATTGTTACAAATAACCACGTAATCGACGGTGCTGAGAAATTGGAAATCGTACTTAACGACAATCGCACATTTAATGCAACAGTTATAGGAACCGATCCAAATACCGACCTTGCTTTAATCAAAATTGATGCTGAGGATTTACATGTCATTCCAATGGGAAACTCTGACGATTTGAAAGTTGGGGAATGGGTTCTTGCAGTTGGAAATCCTTTTTCGTTTACTTCAACTGTAACAGCCGGGATTGTAAGTGCAAAAGCTCGAAATATTTCACAAATTACTCAAGGACATTCAATGGGCATTGAGTCATATATCCAAACCGATGCTGCAGTAAATCCCGGCAACTCAGGTGGAGCACTTGTCAACCTAAAAGGAGAATTAGTAGGTATCAACACTGCAATCTATTCAAAAACCGGCAACTATGTTGGATATTCCTTTGCAATACCATCAACTATTGTAAAGAAAATTGTTGGCGACATCAAAGAATATGGAGCTGTGCAACGTGCTATGCTTGGTATATCATTCTCTGAACTATCAACAAAATTAGCGAAAGAAAAAAATATCACAGCTGTCAACTATGGTATATACGTCGCAAAAGTTGAAGAACGCAGTGCAGCTATGGAAGGTGGAATCCAAGAAGGAGATGTAATTATCGCAATCAATGATGCTCCAACTCGCACCACTGCACAAATGCAAGAACAAATGAATAAATTCAGCCCCGGCGATAAAGTTACTGTTAAATTTATTCGCGACAACAAAGAAAAATCTGTAACAGTAACTCTTCGCAACAGCCAAGGAAATACCAAGCTTACAAAAGCAAGTGATATTTTTGATTTAGGCTGTGCATTTACTGAAGTCCCTGCTGAAACATTAAAACAACTTGAAATTCGCCATGGTGTGCAAGTTTCGGGCGTTAAAGCCGGTAAATTCAAAGATGCAGGCATTAAAGATGGATTTATTATCCTCGATATTAACAACTCTCGCGTAACATCAAAAGATGACATCGAAAAGATTTACAAAGAGATTATAAAAGGCAATGGTTCTGATAAAGTGATGTTTATTACAGGCATCTACCCTACCGGCAAAAAAGTTTACTACGCTGTAGATTTATCAGAATAATATAGAATAATTAATATCCCAAAGTGCTTATCACATATAATGGTAAGCACTTTTTTTATTGAATAAATGCAACTTTTTTGGTAACTTTGCGTCTAATATAGAAATTCATATATTACAAATAATGGAACTAATTAAAGTTGAAAACGTAACTAAGGCATACGCTTCACACACTGCTCTTGACAATGTATCATTGTCAGTCCCCAATGGGAGCATATACGGTTTGCTTGGGCCAAATGGAGCCGGTAAAACCACGTTGATTCGCATCATAAATCACATTACAGCACCCGATTCAGGAATAGTTTATTTTGACGGACACCCTCTTTCAGCAAATGACGTTGTTAACATCGGATATCTTCCCGAAGAACGTGGATTGTATAAAAAAATGAAAGTTGGCGAACAAGCAATATTCTTTGCACGCCTTAAAGGGCTATCAAAACACGATGCCACTACCCGACTTCACGAATGGTTTGACCGATTCGACATCAGCGATTGGTGGAACAAAAAAGTAGAAGAACTATCAAAAGGCATGGCACAAAAAATTCAGTTTATAATTACTGTTTTGCACCGTCCAAAATTACTTATCTTCGACGAACCATTCTCAGGATTTGACCCCATAAATGCCAACTTACTAAAAAATGAAATATTAAAACTTCGAGATGAAGGCTCAACAATTATATTCAGCACTCACAACATGTCGAGCGTTGAAGAATTATGCGACCACATTACATTAATTAATAAATCTCACAACATTCTTTCAGGCAAAGTTGAAGATATTCGCCTTCAATATGGTAAAAACAGATACGAAATTGTATTTAACGGAGATGCCAATGTATTGAAGCAACATTTAGAACCTATGCTTCTAAAATGTATAACCATACCCCTTGAAAATAATTCAACAAAATTGCTTCTAAATTTCAATGACGGAACAAAACTAAAAGAGATTATTAATATCGCAAATAACAATTGTGAATTAATTAGCATAGTTCCATCTATGCCATCAATGGACGAGATATTTATTCAAACAGTTGAAGAATATAACAAAACACAACTATGAACTCAAAAATAGGAATCGTAATAAAACGCGAATATCTTGAACGCGTATCAAAAAAGAGTTTTATATTCACCACAATATTAATGCCACTGTTTATGGCTACAATTATGATTGCACCGGCATTAATAACGATGTTTAGCTCTCCTGAATTAAAACACATCGCAGTAATTGACGATAGTGGCATAATCGCACCTACCCTAAAAAATGACGATGGCGTGAAATTTATACCCATAACCGACCCAATTGAAGTTGCTAAAGCCAACGACAGTATAGATGGAATATTGGTAATTAACCGAGATATTCTCACATCTCCAACAGGAGCAACTTTATATACTCACGACGCATCATCTATGCTTATTGAGCAAAATATCACATCTCAAATCGAAAAAACAATCGAAGATAATCGATTAAGAAATTATAACATCGAGAATCTCGACCAGATAATTAACGACATCAATGCTAATATAACTCTAACTACATATCGTATAAATGATGAAGCAGAAGACAGTTCTTCATCTTCAACTCTATCATATATAATAGGAATGATAATGTCATTACTTTTATATATGTTCCTACTTCTATATGGGCAATTAGTAATGACAAGCATTATAGAAGAAAAGAATAATCGTGTGCTTGAAATTATGGTGTCATCTATTAAACCCGGTCAACTCATGATGGGGAAAATATTAGGAATTGGAGCTGTAGCATTAACTCAAGTTCTGATTTGGGGTATAATTATTGTATCAATGTCGGCATACGTATTACCAACAATACTCCCTGCAGAAATTATGGGCGAAGTGAATGCCTTTAATGCCGGCTCATTAAATACTGCAACTGCTAATAACGACATCGAAATGCTCCAAGCTCTATCAATTATTAGCAATGTGAGCTATGTGGTTAATATATTTGTATATTTAATCCTTTTCCTTTTAGGAGGATTCTTATTCTATGCAGCAATGAATGCTGCAATTGGCTCGGCAGTAGATAATGTTCAAGATGCGAGCCAACTTCAAAGCGTTGTGATGATTCCTATTATATTAGGACTTGTAATGTCAATGTCTATAATTAATGATCCAAACTCAACATTTGCTACAATATTGTCAATGATACCATTTACTGCTCCAATGACTATGATGACACGTATCCCATTCGGCATTCCCACATGGGAAATAATAACTTCACTTGTTATTTTGTATATATCATTTATTGGAATGGTGTGGCTCTCTGCCAAAATATATCGAGTAGGAATATTTATGTATGGCAAGAAACCAACGATAAAAGAACTCATAAAATGGGTAAAATATAAATAATTATCACTAACGAGATAGAAGTTTGACTATTTTTTTGTAACTTTGCAAGTTGAAAAATACCCGGTAAAATAAAATGAGACAACTTAAAATTACCAAATCAATCACCAATCGTGAGAGTGCATCACTTGACAAGTACTTGCAAGAGATTGGGCGTGAAGACCTTATTACTGTAGAAGAAGAGGTAGAACTCGCTCAACGCATTAAGCAAGGAGACCAAGTTGCTCTCGAAAAACTTACAAAAGCAAACCTACGTTTCGTTGTATCAGTGGCAAAACAATATCAAAACCAAGGTTTAAGTTTGCCCGACTTGATTAACGAAGGAAATCTTGGCTTGATTAAAGCAGCTCAAAAGTTTGACGAGACACGTGGTTTCAAATTCATTTCATATGCAGTGTGGTGGATTCGCCAATCAATCCTCCAAGCTCTTGCTGAGCAATCACGCATTGTGCGTCTTCCACTCAACCAAGTAGGCTCGCTTAACAAAATAAGCAAAGCCCTATCTAAGTTTGAGCAAGAAAATGAAAGACGTCCTTCGCCCGAAGAACTTGCTGAAACGCTTGACGTACCTGTTGAAAAAATCGCCGACACATTAAAAGTATCAGGTCGCCATATCTCGGTTGACGCACCTTTTGTTGAAGGCGAAGACAACAGTCTTCTTGACGTGTTGACCAACGATGATTCTCCAATGGCTGACCACACATTGACACAAGAATCCCTATCAAAAGAAGTAGATCGTGCATTACATCAACTACATGAACGTGAACGCGAGATTCTTAAAATGTTCTTTGGTATCGGCTGTCAAGAAATGACACTTGAAGAAATTGGTGCAAAATTCGACCTCACTCGTGAACGCGTGCGTCAAATTAAAGAAAAAGCAATTCGTCGTCTCAAAGGACAAAAGAGCCGACTATTAAAAACCTATTTAGGCAACTAATCTCAGATAGAGACTATAGAATTTATATAAAATAAGAGGCTGTATCAGTTTGATACAGCCTCTATTATTACTTACTATGGCTTTTGCCAAAATACAGAATCATTAGTAGTAATTAAACTATTGGAAGACTTCTCATCTCCACTTCCAATATCATCATTTTCCATATCATAATCAGCTGGAACAAGATAAATCCAACGCTTTTCAATAGGATCTGATGACTCAACTTTTTTATATTCTATACCGGCATAAAAATCCTTTGCCGAACATATATAATATAGATTCTTTGCCATGTAATTATATAAATAATCATCAATATCGGCATCGAACTTCTGTTCACCCTTGTTTAGTTGTGTATTGTCATTAAGTCTTAATGGCAAATTATTACGTAAGCGATAACGCACCTCTTGAACCGATAAATAATTACCATTGCATTCCATTACCATTGCATTCCATGTGGGGTCAACCCATAACCACTTGTTAAGCTGTGTACTCCATACGGCATTAATAACATGGCAATCGCTAATATACTTCTTAGGCAAACATGTAATGTAGCGAGCTTTTATACCCATTGACAAATAGCATTCATTTAATAGCTTCGCCAAAGAGCGACAACTTGCTCCATGATTTTTTGAGATACACAATTGCGTCATCTCTATTACCGAAGTTGGATTTTCATGAAAATCGGTATTTCCGTCATGAGGTAACAAATTATTAACAAACCCAAGCAATCTCTTTATTTTGCTTAGCTCATCGCCATCGCCAGCCACACTATCAAGATTAAAATATTCTCTGAGTGTCCTTAAATCCTCATTATCGGGTGATTGATAGGAAAATGTATAGTCAAGGCTATCAACACTATATGTATCGCATTTTTTCAAGATGCTCAAATAATCATGTTTTTGATATAATGGTTCATAAATAGCTTGAAATTCAGGAGTGTCGCGAACCACGTCAAACACTTTTGAGTTTCTTAGCGAGAAGTAAAAATTCATATCTTCATCAAGACCATAATCAACAGCTCGGTGCAAGCAACTGATTGTTTTATCAACATTACTTATTGAAGAATAGTAGGCCGCGAGATATAGATTACGCCACCCACCTACATAAGCATATTTTTGTTTTTCGTCGGCCGGTAGTTTCTCGAAATCAACCAAGAAATTCTCCATAAGATTTATAGCCTCTTGCACTTGCCCCTTTTTAAAAAGAGTATTTGCCTCAGAAGTTACTTGTTTTGCCGTAGCAATCATTTCGGATTTCTCTTCGGCAACTATTGTCAGCGATAACAACATCATTAACACTAAACTCAATAAAATACTTTTTCCATTCATAATATCTAACTTATTTTTACAATATACATTATATAGACGTAAGAAATGTTTATTTGTTACACATTTGAGCACAAAAGTATCTATAATTAAACATCTGACAAATACCCAAAAGTGTATATTATTGTCAAATTTTTCACATTAACAATCGAGCAAATCAAACTTATTAACTAGAACTCTTACAACTCAAGATATTCGCTCAAAGATGTAATAACACACAATTGTTTTATTCTTGAATACGTCTTAACTCTTCCTGATTTATCACTCTTTGTTTTACTGAATGTTTAGCAGAAGTAAATTGATAGCTTAATGTTAATGATGCATATCTTGTATCGTAGTTATTAATATGGTGTTGATATATATATGGACTGTATTGAGTCCATGATGGTGTAATGCTTCTTCTAAAAATATCATTTATTTCAATTCTTGCATATAATTTATTTTTAAAAAATCTTGCGTCTGCACCTACGCTTAAATTACATGTATATGACTGTTTTATATTATTTATTAATTGTGGTGAATTGTAGTCCATAGTTAAAAATAAATTATATTTTTTCTGCATATTTAAAGCAAAATTTATATTACCTTGAAAGAAAAGCATTGATTGTTTTAATAGTTGTCCTTGCGAATAATATTTTACATGAGAGTCTATCAGACCAGTCCTCAAATATATTCTAAAGATAGAGGGCATCAATGTGTACTCTGCTGAAAATGCCCAATCATAATTTCCTGACATATTTATAGGACTGGTCAAAAATTTATCTGTATTAGCTATTGGTTCTGTTATATTTAATATTGCATCTTTATGGTTATAATATTCCACACTTAACGTTACCTTTTTTATATTTCCAGATAAAGTTCCTCTATGTGTATACGTTGGCTTCAAATTTGGATTCCCTTGATAATAATGTATTATATCAGAATATTTATATGCCGGATTTAATTGGCTGTAGGTTGGCAAACGATATGAATATTTATAACTTCCACGAATAGTGTACCCCGTCTTTATTTCTTGTGTAAATATCACATTGGGAGATAGATTAAAATAACTTTTTCTAAACTTTGCCCAATTTAGGTCATTACTTTCTACATTTTGAACCTCATAACGCCCATTTATTCCAATAGTTAATTGGAATGGAGTATTTTTATACTTAAAATTATAGAAACCTTCTACCCATGTGTTTTTAGAAGCTGTCCATTGTGTATCATATTCCGTATATATTGAATTGACTTTACTTGTCGTTGACCCAATATAAAAACCTAAATTTTCAGAATCTTTTTTTGCGAATTTCCATGACAAATCAGTTTTAAATAATACATTACTGTATCTGGATTTATATTCATTAATCCTTTCTAATGTTACTTTTTCTTCTGCAATATTTTCAATTAGATTATTTGTCTTTATAGTATAATTCGCATTTATATTTAATGTATATCCATTTAATCTATATCTATATGAACCCAATATCGAATGGCTTTCTGGGCTATTATGACATTTGGTTTCATATTTTTGTTGTTCTATATTTTCATATATTTTTTCTTCTATTTCGGTTTCAAACAAACGATTATTATCAAGCATTGAGCCAGTATATTGAAGTTGGAACATATTTTTTTTCTTATGATTATAAACGCAACCGATATACCAATAATACTGATTACCCGATATATTATCATCTTTTATTGTATGAAATTCTTTAATATTTTCGTTATTTTCTCCTAATACAGTCAATAAATTATTGGAACTTTGTTTACTCTGATTTTGAGAATAAGATAAAGACATATTAAAGCTAAATCCCTTATATTTTCCCCATACACTTGATGAGATTTTATTTGATATTTTTTCACTGAATCGAATGTTATCTAATAAATTCAAGTTTAAAATATCACCGATTGGAGTATCTGTTGTTATGTTAATGACAGAAGATGCTCCTATTGGATAGGACGCATCTGGTTCTCGAATTATCTCAATTTTTTTTACAGTCTTTGATTGCATTGCTCTAAGTTGAGCATTATTAATTACTTGTTCCCCATTTATATATATAATGGGGCTTCCTCCTCGACCTAATACCTTTATGTCTTCCCCATTCGCAACAGAAACCCCTGGAGTCCAGGCTAACATATCTAACATAGAGCCAGAATCGCCCAAATAACTCCCCTGGATATTACTTATTACAAAGTCTAACCCAGTGTTTTTTACCAACATCTTTTTTGCTTCAACCACAACTTCGTCCAACATATATGATGCCTCTTTAAAATATATTGTATCACAATAATATATGCTATCTCCACTTAACTCACTCTTTTGTATGCTTAATGTTTTAACTATTGATTCGAATCCTAAAGAACTTAATTTCATTTCTATAACATTGGAATCACTACAATTAATTTGGAATATAGAGTCATTAAATGCTTTAGTGTCTTTTTTGCCATTTTTATACTCCAGTTCAATCGTATATGGATAGACATAATCATCTGGGAACAAAACATGTCCAAGTAGCTGTACTTTTGCATATACTTTTATTGGCACACTTAAAAGAAACAACATCATCCCAATTTTTGCTAAAAACTTCATAACATTAATATTTTTATTTTACAATGCAAAGTAACAGTATTTCCATACCATTTGCATTAGTTTTTATATCAAAAATGCCTTACAGCAACCGAGACAATATATTGACACACAAATAGTTAGCAATATCGAAGAAGAAAACATTCTATCATGTTGCTAACTATTTTATTTTCAACAACTTACTATGTAAATTCTAAAGACGTAGGATATATCGCTGATTATCAGAGGTTATGATAAATATCTTAGTATAACATCTATATTTTTCGGATTAATTTGTATAATCTTTTCCTTTAATCTTGATTTTCTTAAATAAACATTTGATTGGCTTTTTTCAAGTAACAAACTAATTAGTTTCCCTGAAAACCCGGCATAATGATAACATAGCTGACGATAATCTTCTTCATGTAGTTGAGGGACTTCAGCACGCAAAATCTCCATTACATTATCACAATATGTATTTACCAATACTTCTAATTCTTGAATAGTCTTCTTGCCCTTAAATCGACCGACTATAAGTTTCATTTCATTATAAACTATCTTTTGACCTTTTGAATCATTTGCTTGATTAAAAATAGTTTCTCCTATACTATTTAGAAATTTAAATTGATCCTTAAATAAATTTTGCAATAGTTCTGATACTATTGTTTTATTTTCCTGTTGAGTTTGTCGCAGTTCTGAAATAACATCAGCATATTCGGAAATCATATGTTCCCGAGTCTTTATTAAATATCGTAAATAAATAACAATAGTTATTGCTAATAAAAAGATTAAAACTATAATTAATACGCTTTTTTGAAATTGAACTGTTTGTTTGTACTTATTAAATTCTAATTCTTTTTCTAAATATTCTTTTTGAATTGTTAAAATAGGATGCTCTAATTGTTTACGAATATTTTTCACTTCAATTGATTTCGCATTACTTAATAAAGAATATGCTTGTTGAAATTCACCTCTCAACTCACATATTTTTGCTGCGTTAGTTAATATTAATATTGAATCACCTTTTGTTCTTGCCTTTTGACTTGCAATACGCTGAAAAATTTCACTTTCTTCATCATTGTTATTATGGGCTAATAACAATGATATTGAGCTATAAAATTTTGAATATAACGCATTGAAGCTATTATCTGATTTATATTTTTCATACAAACTGGTTGCTTTTTCAAATTGACCCGACTCGACATAATGTACAATCAATTCACTCATACATGATGACCTTAATACCGAGTCCCCTTCTTCTATAGCAGATTGCAGTGTCTCTATTAAAGTATTTTCTGCATCTTTATATTTATCACTCGAGCTACGTAACATTGCTCCAATACAATACTTAGAATAATTTTTGTGTTTATTCTTTTGTGCTTTATCAAAATATGAATATGCACTTTTATATGCATCTAAAGCCTTATGATAATCATTATATTGTTCATACACGTAAGCCAATTGATTATATAATAATCCTTTAATGAAATCATCTTCAAACTCTTCAATTAATTGTTCCGCTTTTGTATATGCTACTATTGATTTAGCATAATCGTATGCATTATAGTATATTCTACCTTGATAATATAATGACAAGAACTTTTCTTTAGCCGTTCCATTTTCACTATAATATTCAACGACTATATTTATTAGAGAATCGTTTGTTTCATCAATATAATTTTTATCCAATGCTTGTGAATACAACAATGCATAACGAGCATTCTGAGAATCATTCAATCCTTTATTCTTATCAAGACTTTTTAAAATAATTAATGCAGAGTCTGGTTTTTCATTCATTAAACGCTCTGCATTATCCATTTGCTCATTTATCTTTGCATTCTCACAACTTGAAATAATTACTGTAGCAAATAGAACTAATATTAATGCACATATTTTTCTCATAATCATATTATATTTCACATACAAAGATAGCCACTATAATTATAATAACATTATTTATCACCAATAAAAGCTCTATCAATCGAAACAATATTCAGCTAAAAATCAGACTCTTAAAAATCACATTACGTAAATCATCTTACATTATATATTTATATACCGATATTACATTAGTTATATACAAAAAAAGTGAGCTGAGTAACTCAGCCCACTTTTCTCTAATTATTGAGTTTTCTATTATTTATTGTTAATGTAGTTTACTATCCACTCGCCTACTTCTTTGGTGCCGTATTTTTCGCCTCCTTCTACTTGGATTTCGGGAGTACGCACATTTGCATCGAGTGATGCATTAACAGCTTCTCGAATTAATTTACCTTCCTCTTTGAGATTGAAGTATTCAAACAACATTGCAACTGAAAGAATTTGAGCCAATGGGTTAGCAATATTCAATCCTTTCGCTTGTGGCCATGAGCCATGAATTGGTTCAAAGACAGGAGTACTTTCGCCAGTTGAAGCCGATGGTAACAACCCCATTGAACCACTAATTACGCTACCTTCATCAGTAAGAATATCTCCAAATGTATTTTCAGTTACCATCACATCAAAGAATGTGGGTTCTTGTATCATACGCATTGCTGCATTATCTACATACATGAAATCAGTATTTACCTCAGGGTAGCTTGGAGCCATTTCTTGTGCAATCTTACGCCAAAGACGACTTGATGCCAATACATTTGCTTTATCAACAACTGTGAGGTGTTTGTTACGTTTCATTGCGTATTCAAAAGCGACCTTAAGGATACGTTCAATTTCAGGACGAGTATATGCATTAGTATCGTATGCTTTGTCATCATCTTGATACTTTTCACCGAAATACATTCCTCCTGTCAATTCACGAATACAAATAAAGTCGGCACCTTCAACTAATTCGGCACGAAGTGGAGATTTATGAATCAAACATTTGAATGTTTCTACCGGGCGAATATTTGCAAACAAACCAAGTTGTTTACGCATGGCCAACAAGCCTTGTTCGGGACGCACTTTTGCAGTCGGGTCATTATCAAATTTAGGATCGCCTACAGCAGAGAATAGTACAGCATCTGCATCACGACAAATTTCAAATGTTTCTTGTGGGAAAGGATCGCCTACTTTGTCAATGGCATCAGCTCCACAAAGAGCATATTTATAAGTTACTTTATGACTGAACTTTTCACAAACTGCGGTCATCACATCAACACCTTGTTTTGAAATCTCGGGACCGATACCGTCGCCGGGAAGAACTGCGATTTTGAAATCCATATCTAAAAATCGATTTATGAGTTATGTTATAAATTTTCTATTATATTGAGCATTTTTATCGTAGCCTGAATAGCCGCCTCAGTTTGGTCGGCATCAAGACCTCGTGTCTTAAACGAGTGTTCTTTATAGTCCCACGAAATGGTAGTGTGAACAAGAGCATCAGTGCGACCACCCGGAGGTATATTTACAGAATAATTAGTCAACGCAGGAAACTCACGTTTCAAGTCTCTTTGATAAATATTTCGAACTGCTTTAACAAAAGCGTCATATTGCCCATCACCCACTGCTGTTTCTTGATATTCAACACCATTAATTTCTAATTTTATTGTTGCTGTGGGGCGTAATCCTTCAGATAAATTCAAAGCATAGTTAATTATCTTCACTTTATCAGGAAGTGTAGCTTGTTTCAATACATCAGCCACAATAAATGGCAAATCCTCTTGCGTTACAAGTTCTTTTTTATCTCCAAGTTCAATAATACGTTGTGTTACCTTTTGAATATCCTCATCGGTTAACTCAATACCTAATGCTTCAAGATTTTTCTTTATATTGGCTTTACCTGATGTTTTTCCAAGAGCATATTCACGTTCACGTCCAAACCGTTCAGGCAACAAATCATTATAATATAGATTATTTTTATTATCGCCATCGGCATGAACACCTGCACATTGAGTAAAGACATGTTCTCCTACTATGGGCTTATTTGGAGGAATAATAACTCCCGAGAATGATTCTACAATACGACTAACTTTATTAATTTTTGATTCATCAACACCGGTTTGACGCTTTAATTGGTCATGAATTACAGCTATTACACTCGACAAACAAGCATTACCTGCTCGTTCCCCAAGGCCATTAACAGTGCAATGAACACCTCGAGCTCCTCCGAGTACAGCTGCATATACATTTGACGTTGCAAGATCATAATCATTATGAGCATGAAAATCAAAATGCAAATCAGGGTAACGCTTAATCATGCGTTGAATATTTGCCAATGTGTCGTATGGGTTAAGAATCCCCAATGTATCAGGGAGCATAAAACGTTTAATCGGCAAATGTCGCACAGCGTCCATTAGTTCATATACATATTTATATGAGTTTTTAATTCCA
The DNA here is from genome assembly GCA_904502025.1 of uncultured Muribaculaceae bacterium. Classification (GTDB taxonomy): domain Bacteria; phylum Bacteroidota; class Bacteroidia; order Bacteroidales; family Muribaculaceae; genus RGIG4079. The sequence goes on along the minus strand of CAJGDJ010000012.1, from coordinate 32,856 downwards.
TTTGACCAATCTTCTAAATATAGATTTACATCTAACCCCTCTGCTACTGCACGTTCCACCTCATCACAAATAGAATCGAAATGTTCTTGTGGAGTCTTTTTTAATTGGTAAAGACAATGTTTTTCAGAGCCTTTTGAGAGCAAATTAATCACTTTAGCACCTACTCTCTTAACCCAATCAATCGACAATCCATTATCAATAAACCCAAGTACTTCAAGTTTATCAATGTGCCCCATTCGATCAGCCCAAGCACACACATTACGAACTGTTTCAAATTCGCCTTCCGAAACACGAGCCGATGCTATCTCTATACGAGGAATGTGCAACTCCTCAAGAAGAAGTCGCACAATACTTAATTTTTCAGATGCTGAAAACGATACACCCGATGTTTGTTCACCATCACGTAAAGTGGTATCTAATATTTCAACATTCATATTATATTATGACTTTTATTTAGCTTCGTATGCCTCTATATCTTCTTTTTTCGATAAAAGATATTCAATATCATCAAGGGCATTAATCAAGCAATGTTTTTTATATGGATTAATATCAAATGTCTCTGATTTACCAGTAACAAGATTTGTAATAGTTTGAGCCGGAAGATCAACTTTCACTTCAGTTTTAGGATTTGAAGCAATTGAATCAAATAATTCAGCCAAAAATTGTTCAGAAACAACAACAGGCAACACAAAATTGTTTAATTCGTTGTTTTTGTGAATGTCGGCAAAGAAACTTGATACAACAACACGAAATCCATAATCAGCAATTGCCCATGCTGCATGTTCACGACTTGAACCTGAGCCAAAATTTTTACCTGCTACTAATATACAACCCGAATAAGTTGGATCGTTTAATACAAAATCTTTAATTGGATTACCATCTTTATCATAACGCCAATCTCGGAAAAGATTTTCACCAAATCCCTCTCTTGATGTTGCTTTTAGGAAACGAGCAGGAATTATTTGGTCAGTATCAACATTTTCCATTGGCAATGGAACACATGTTGATGTTATTATATTGAATTTTTCTTTCATAGAGTCAATATTTATAGATTGGTAACGATTAAATTTTTCTTGGATCGGTCAATACGCCGGTAATCGCAGTTGCGGCAGCTACAAGTGGACCGGCAAGAATAGTACGAGAACCAGGACCTTGACGACCTTCAAAATTGCGATTTGATGTTGAAACTGCTATTTTGCCTGCAGGAACTTTATCTTCATTCATTGCCAAACATGCCGAACATCCAGGTTGACGCAATTCAAAACCTGCATCAGCCAAAATTTTGTCTATTCCTTCAGCTTTAATTTGGTCTGCAACCATCCATGAACCGGGGACTAACCAAGCTGTTATATTATCAGCTTTTCTTTTTCCTTTAACTATTGATGCAAATGCTCTAAAGTCTTCAATGCGACCATTAGTGCAACTCCCCAAGAACACATAGTCTATAGGATAGCCTTCAAGTTTTTGACCAACTTCAAATCCCATATATTCAAGAGATTTATCATATGAAATTTTACCAGCTTCATCTTGAGGATCGGGAGTAGGAATAGCTTCACTGATACCAATACCCATTCCCGGATTCGTACCAAATGTGATACGAGGTTCAATATCAGTAGCATCAAAATTAATTTCCTTATCAAATACTGCGTCATCATCACTTTTTAGGGTACGCCAATATGACACCGCTTTTTCCCAATCTTCACCTTTGGGAGCAAATTCTCTACCTTTACAATATTCAAATGTTGTTTCATCTGGAGCTATCATGCCTCCTCTTGCCCCCATTTCTATTGAAAGGTTACACACAGTCATACGTTCCTCCATTGAAAGATTACGAATGGTATCCCCGGCATATTCAACAAAATAACCCGTAGCACCACCGGTTGTCATCTTAGCAATAATATATAATGCTATATCTTTTGCTGTAACACCATCGCGTAATTTCCCATTCATATTAATACGCATTGTTTTGGGCTTCGGTTGAAGAATACATTGCGAAGCAAGGACCATTTCAACTTCACTTGTGCCTATACCAAATGCCACAGCACCGAATGCTCCATGTGTAGAAGTATGGCTATCTCCACACACAATAGTATATCCCGGAAGCGTCAATCCGTTTTCAGGTCCAATTACATGAATTATACCATTCTTCTTGTGTCCTAATCCATATAATGTCAATCCAAACTCATTTGCATTTTTTGTCAGAGTTTCTACTTGATTACGAGAAACGGGGTCAACGATTGGTTTATCCTGATTCAATGTTGGGATATTATGGTCAGGTGAACAAATCGTTTTCTCTGGACGAAAAACCTTCAATCCACGATTACGAAGTCCGTCAAACTCTTGCGGGCTTGTTACCTCATGACAATAGTGACGATCGATATATATTTGTGAAGGTCCACCCTCTATAAGATTTACAACATGGGCATCCCAAATTTTATCAAATAATGTATTTGCCATACTATTATTATTTATAAATTTTATCTTACAAATTTATTTATAGCATCAATAAAAGCCTCAGCACTTGCGGCAACAATATCGGTATTTGCCGAGAATCCATAATAGCTATTGCCATCATGCTCAACTGTCATGTGAACTTTACCCACGTCATTGCTTCCTTTATTTATTGCTTGAATAAGGAATTCCTTAACAACCATTGTGCGATGAATAATTTGCTTTATAGCACGAATTGCAGCATCTACAGGACCATTTCCGGTTGCACATGCTTCAAATTTCTCTCCTGAGATATCAAGTCCAACACTTGCAACAGAATGAATTCCAACACCACTTGTAACTTGAAGATAGTCCAATTTAATGCGATGTTTTGACGCATTATGTTTTCCAGCTAACATTAGTACGTCATCATCATTAATTTCTTTCTTGCGGTCAGCAAGTTTAAGGAACGCCTCGTATGCCTTATCAAGGGCTTCTTTATCCATTTCAATTCCCAATACATGGAGACGATGTTTTAATGCTGCACGACCACTACGAGCAGTTAATACAATTGAGTTTTCATCAACACCAACATCTTTAGGGTCAATGATTTCGTAGCTTTCACGATTTTTCAATACACCATCTTGATGAATGCCCGAAGAGTGAGCAAAAGCATTACGACCAACGATTGCCTTATTTGGCTGAACAGGCATATTCATCAAACTTGACACCATGCGACTTATACCACAAATTTTTGTTGTATTAATATTGGTTACAATATCTAATTCTTTATGTGATTTACAAATCATAGCCACTTCTTCAAGTGATGTATTACCTGCACGCTCTCCAATACCATTAATTGTAACCTCGGCTTGACGAGCTCCATTCATAACACCTGAAATTGTATTAGCTGTCGCCATACCTAAATCATTGTGGCAATGAGTTGCAATTGTTACTTTATGAATACCATCAACATGTTCCATCAAATATTTGATTTTCTCGCCAAATTCAGATGGCAAACAATACCCCGTTGTATCAGGAATATTAATAACAGTTGCACCGGCTTTAATAACTGCTTCAACCACACGGGCAAGATATTCATTATCTGTGCGACCTGCGTCTTCGGCATAAAATTGTACATCCTCAACAAACTTCTTTGCAAATGACACACAACCTACTGCTCTTTCAAGAATATCTTCACGATTAGAATTAAATTTATATTTGATATGATAATCCGATGTACCAATACCTGTGTGAATACGTTTACGTTTTGCATATTGCAGAGCCTCTGCAGCAACACGTATATCATTTTCTACCGCACGAGTCAAAGCACAAATCGATGGCCATGTAACAGCTTTTGAAATTTCAACTACTGAGTTGAAATCACCAGGACTTGAGACTGGAAATCCAGCCTCAATAACATCTACTCCAAGTTCCTCAAGAGCTTTTGCAACCTCAATTTTTTCAACTGTATTAAGCTGACATCCGGGAACTTGTTCTCCATCACGTAAAGTAGTGTCAAAAATAAATAATCTATCGCTCATATAATTTCAAAATATAATTTACATTTTTATAAAAAAACCTTCCTTACATCAATAAGAAAGGTTATTAGATTTAAATTTATTATCTCACTTTATATCAAAATTATGGTTATAATACAAGTCCCAATACTATAATAACCACAATCAATATAAAATTAAGAAAATCATTCATTCTAACCACTTATTTACTTTAATTTTTTCTCGTTGTGTTTACTGCTTGCAAATTTAATATGTTTCTTTGATATATTCAAATAATTTGACACTTATTTTTTATGATATACAAACAAAATTAAAAGCAAAACAATATTTTTAGTAACAAAATGATAGTAAATTGAGCATTATTTATTACAAAATCATTTAATCAATCGAAGGCACGTCCAATTATCTTTAACTGTGTGTGATTTATACGACAAACCCAATGGTTCTGCAACCTGCATTATCACAGGAATATCTGACTCATAAAAACCACTAAGAAGCACCTCTCCACCAGAATTCAACGAACTTACATAAAATTGCAAGTCTTGAGTTATGATATTTCGGTTTATATTTGCAATAAAAACATCTATATTTTTCACCAAACCTAACGAATAGGCATCACCCCAAATAAGGTTAACATTACTTGCTTTATTTATAGCTAAGTTTTCAACTGCATTTGCATGAGCAACTGGGTCAATTTCAATTGCTGTAATATAATCAGCTCCACACATATTAGCCAATATCGCCAAAATACCAGTACCGGTACCCATATCAACAACCCTTTTACCTTGCAAATCCATTTCAAGAAGCTGCTCAATAATCAATGAAGTAGTTGCATGATGTCCAGTCCCAAAAGCCATCTTTGGATCTATTACAATATCATACTCTAATGTGGGAATATCCACATGGAACGAACTGTGAATTACACATTTATCTTTAACTACTATAGGTTTGAAATAATTTTTCTCCCATTCACTATTCCAATCTTCTCCTTCTATCAATACATATTTATAAGTTATAGCATTTTCCATCGGAAAATCATCAATAGCCCGATTGATGATTTCTTCGGTAAATAATTCTTTCTTTATGTATGCAGTTACTCCTCTTTCATCTGGAATAAAACTTTCAAATCCATCATCACATAAAATTGCAGCCATCACATCAGTTGCAACCTCATCACATGGAGTTATATCAAATCGCACTTCTATATAATCGTTCATAATTTATTTCTTTCGTATTTTTCTAAATATTGAATATAATTTTCGTCCAAATTTAAACGCCAAAATTGAATAATCAGCAACATCTAATGCTCCAAAGACTTTATTTAACAATGAATTCTGTCCACCAGCACTAATTATCGACATTTTTCCTTGTTTTATTGTAGAAAATGTTGAAATCAACTTTTCTTTTTCTATTTCGCATTTAATCGTTACTAATGCTCGTTGATATTTTAATTCATCAAAAGAGTATCCTTTCCATTCCAAATCAGCCATAATTATTCATTTCTATCTTGAGGTGGAGTTAACAATAATTTTGACACAAAACGTGATATTGGGTTTAAGAATAATATATTCTTCATAACATAAACCACTACTAATAATAGCAGATAAAACGCAGCCATAAGTAAATAAACATAATGAGGCTCCATCACTTGTGTTAATAAATGGCACATAGCCATCGATACAAAAAACACAACAATTACCCCCAAAAGCATTGCTACAAAATAAAATGCAACAGCAGTTGAAAACAATGTAAGTTTCTCTGCCATCGATAACTTCGCATTATCAACGTTAAGTGATATTATTCTTTTAACAGATTGCCACAATTCCTTAATAAATTGATTATTCTCCATAGGGATATATATTAACTAACAACATCGACCCAAACATATAGGTCGATGCTATATAAAGATGTTCAAATTACTACTCCTCAGTTTCAGATGTTAATTGTTCAATTAAACGATCAAGTTCAGAATCACAACAACATAAACCTTTTTTCTTTAACATATCCTTAATGCGATTTCGTAAATCTTCACCCTTTTCAGGGGCAAATAATATTGCTACCCCGGCTCCTAATATCGCACCACCGATAAACGCATATAGCCAATTTATATTATTCATAAACTTATTTTTTATTCGGTTTTATTTGTTAATTCTGCTTCAATCTGAGATGCTAATTCTTCAAGCTCATCATGTTTTAGTTTTATTCCATGAGCTTTCAAGTATTCTTTGATTTTGGTTCGTGTATCACTACCTTTATTAGGAGCAAAAAGCAAACCTACAGCAGCTCCAGCAAGAGCTCCACCTAATACAGCTAAAATAATATTAAAATTCTTCATAGATTAATAAATTTAATGGTTACTACATAAGTATAACGTTTTTCATAACAAAAAGTTAGAAATAATAGTAACAATTTATTTCCAACAGCTAAATTAATCAATTTCGTTTAATAACACAAAATTAAAATGCAAATAATGGCAAAATATAAAATAATAATTCAAAATCAATCAAAAATACGAATAAGATACATTAACTTTGCATATAATATTTATATAAATGGACAATAAATATATTACAATAAAAGGTGCTCGCGTTAATAATTTAAAAAATATTGACATTGAACTCCCTCGCAATAAATTCATCGTAATAACGGGACTTTCCGGCTCCGGAAAATCATCTTTAGCTTTCGACACTTTATACGCAGAAGGACAACGTCGATATGTCGAAAGTTTATCATCATACGCACGACAATTTATGGGCAAAATGTCGAAGCCAGAATGTGACTATATTAAAGGGCTACCACCGGCGATTGCTATCGAACAAAAAGTAAATACCCGAAATCCACGAAGCACTGTTGGAACTTCAACTGAAATATATGACTATCTTCGATTATTATTTGGAAGAATTGGAAAAACAATATCTCCAATTTCAGGTAATGAAGTAAAAAAACACACAATCGAAGATGTTCTTTCAGTCGCATTAAGCTATCCAGTAGGTACTCGCATTGCTGTAATATGCCCAATAAATATACCCCCGAAAAGAAAATTTGCCACACAATTAGACGTATTACTTAAAGGTGGCTATTCACGAGTCATAAATAATGGCGAATTTATTTTGATTGAAGACATTATTGAACAATGCGATAATTACAATGCTTGTGACTACAAATTGGTCATTGACCGACTAACAATTGCAACAGAAGGAGATGAGCTAAGTCGTCTGGCAGAGTCTATAGAAATGGCTTTTTTTGAAGGGAACGAAGAATGTAGCATTATTATTTGGAGTGACAAAGGCATCATTCAACATGATTTTTCTAAGCGTTTTGAAGCAGATGGCATCACTTTTATTGAACCTAATGACCAAATGTTTAATTTCAATAACCCTTATGGAGCTTGTCCTTGTTGCGAAGGATTTGGACGCACTATCGGCATTGATGAAACATTAGTCATTCCCAACCCTACTCTTTCAATCTATGACGATGCAGTGGTGTGTTGGCGTGGAGAAAAAATGAGTGAATGGAAAAAACATTTTATTCATTTAGCACCCCAAATAAAATTCCCAATACATCGTCCTTATTGCGACCTTACCGATGATGAAAAATCTATCTTATGGCATGGTTATGGTGATTTTGGGGGGATTGATGGCTTCTTCAAAATGGTTGAAGAAAATCAATATAAAATACAATATCGAGTAATATTAGCTCGATATCGTGGCAAAACTATTTGTCCTGAGTGTAATGGCAGCCGACTAAGAAAAGAAGCTCTTTATATAAAAATTGGTAACAAAAATATTACTGAAATTGCGACAATGCCCATTTGTAATTTACTGCAATGGTTCAACAATCTCAGTCTAAATGAACATGATGCAATAATATCCAATAGGTTATTAATTGAGATACGCAATCGATTAAGATTCCTTGTCGATGTTGGCTTGGGATATCTCACACTTGACCGACTTTCATCAACGTTATCGGGAGGAGAAAGTCAACGAATTAACCTTGCCACTTCCTTAGGGAGCAGTTTGGTGGGGTCATTATACATACTTGATGAGCCAAGCATTGGATTACATTCTCGCGATACACAACAATTAATTTCAGTATTAAGAAAACTTCAAGGATTAGGAAATACAGTGGTAGTCGTTGAGCATGATGAAGAAATTATGAGAGCAGCCGACTATATTATAGATGTCGGACCTAATGCCGGGCGAGATGGAGGAAAAATAATATACCAAGGTGATGTCAATAACCTACAAAAAGTGACCAATAGTTATACAGTTCAATATCTTAATGGCGAAAAAAATATTCCCATTCCACGTTTTCGACGGCGTTGGAACAGCTATATCGAAATAATCGGAGCCCGCCATAATAATCTCAAGAACATTAACGTAAAATTTCCACTTGGAGTATTGACTGTCGTTACCGGAGTAAGTGGTTCCGGGAAATCAACACTTGTAAGAGATGTTTTATATAAAGCAATGGTACGTCATCTCGGCGAATCGGGAGACGCTCCCGGAGCTTTTCATGGATTAAAAGGAGATATATCACGTATTACAGCAGTTGAATTTGTTGATCAAAATCCTATTGGGAAATCATCTCGAAGCAATCCTGCAACATATCTAAAAGCTTACGATGAAATACGTAAATTATTTGCCGACCAACAAAGTGCAAAACAAATGGGCTTTACTCCTGCTCATTTTTCATTCAACACCGAAGGTGGACGATGCGAAGAATGCAAAGGAGAAGGAACAATCACTATTGAAATGCAATTCATGGCTGATATAACTATTCCTTGCGAATCTTGTCATGGGGAAAAATTTAAGCGTGATGTTCTTGATATTGAATACCGAGGTCAAAACATCAACAACATTCTTAATATGACAGTAAATCAAGCGATTGATTTTTTTGGAGAATGTAAAAGCTCTACCGAACGAAAAATTGTCAATCGACTTCGTCCATTACAAGACGTTGGATTAGGTATATTAAATTAGGACAGGCTTCTTCAACTCTATCGGGTGGTGAAAATCAACGTGTAAAACTTGCGTATTTCCTTGCAAACGATAAGCCCCACCCAACTATGTTTATATTCGACGAACCCACAACCGGTTTACACTTCCACGACATAAATACATTAATGGACTCGTTTAATAGGCTATTATCACAAGGCCATACTGTTATTATAATAGAACATAACATGGACATCATTAAATGTGCCGACCACATTGTTGACATGGGACACGAAGGTGGAGAAGCTGGCGGTAACATCGTTATTACCGGAACTCCCGAAGATGTTGCTAATTGTGCAACCAGTTACACCGGAAAATATCTCAAAGAGAAACTTAACATATAAAATTATATTGTGTCCGATAAAACTTTTTCAAAAGCAAATGCAACCCGAAGGGTTGATTAGTATATAGCCGGGGTTAACCACGTAGTGGATAACCCCGGTAATGTATTAGAAAGGATTTGTTTCTGAAAGAAACTTTAATGATCTCAAATAACGAATCTTCCAGATTCTAATTCAAAACATATCCCATTCCGTGCATAGCCTCTTCGAGCCAATACACGGCTACATACTAAGCATTACCTTCGGCAATGCGATTGAACTTCACTCTATGGGGCTTGTAAATACAAAATAATAATCTCAATCGCATTAAATCTGCGATTGAGATTCTATTTCTATGCATTATCGTTTTTTATCGGACAGCAATGATAAAATTAGAGGGAATAGACAATGCTATTCCCTCTAATTTTAATTTTGCATGAACTGAGCCTACCTAATTCGGTCTGCAGCTTTTAATAATTTATCATCGTGTTTTATGCGACGGAGTGCAGCGATTGTCATTAACAATGAACAAATAAGCAATAGAGGCCCTGCTGTCCAAATAATTTCAACTTTAGGAAAATTTTTACATATAATTACTCCACCAGCAATCGCCGAAGCGACTATGAGCAACGCATTCACCTTCACTACCATTTTTTGACGAGAAAGGTTTTTATATAAGAATATTGCGACCAACGATAATATCGATATTAACGCATTTAGTGTTAAATACACTGGTTGTTGATAGGGTCTAAAATCAATATCAGCATAAGAAGCTAATGGCAAATAACAAAATAATCCCATCATTATTGATGCAAGAAATAAAAAAACTGATTGCCAACGTTGTATTACCATAATTAAATGTATTTTTAGTTTCTAAATTTATTTTACAAAGTTAGTTATTATTTTTCAATTTATTGAGTATAATATTGCATCAACTACAAAAGGAAGCAAAGATAAATCAACACCCAACTCTACAAGATATTTTTCATCTTGCGATAGTGCTTGAATTAATTTATTAATATCTCCATCATTATTAACAACATAACATTTATAATTCGCTATTACCGATTGCATATCAGATTTTGCCAATGCAAGATGCCCCACATTGAGATAATCTTCTGCAATAGGATTTTCAGCAATTATTTTTTCATAATATTTCTGACTTTGGTCATAATCACCTAAAAGCAATAAAGACCACGCCAATGGACGCCATGCACGTGTTGATTTCTCATCGAGAAATTCTACTTTATAATAATTCTTTATTGCTTCCTTGTAATTTCCTGCTTCTAAATAACAATGACCAATACTCAACGTAACATTCAAATCATCAGGTTTAACGTCAGCAACTCGATTATAATATTCAAGTGCTTTTTGTGGATTTCCTACCGTTCTATAACATAATGCAATTCTACGCAAAGTCCAAAGGCTATCAGCGTTAAGCAACTCTGCTTGTTGGTAATATCTCAAAGCACATTCAACATTGCCATCTTGATGATAACAATATCCAATTTTTTGAAATAATTGAGCAGAAGGTGGCATTTTATCCAAAAGCGATAAATATACATCTCTTGCCTCGCTATAGTACTTACGTTTGAAATAAAATTCTCCTATTATTGACAATGTTTCAACATCATCTAAATCTGCCGATAATAAAGGAACATTAACTAAATTTATAGGAGAACTAAATGGATCATTATATTCCCCTTTTCTACGAAATAGTTTGAAGAACCGATATAAATCTTGCAAATACTTATTCATCAAAGTCTTTCGTTGAGCAGGCTGAGTCATACCCGGCATCGACAAGCCAGCTTCATTCATTGCTTGACGTTGTTGTTCAAATTGAGACAACATCAATTGTCGCTGTTGTTGTGGGATAGAACCAAGCGACAATAAAAATGAATATTTATCACTATTACATAAAATAGGAACATTATCAATAATATCTCCTACCATAGTCGCATCACTACCTAAAATATCAGATACCAATGAATAATCACGCGAGAATGGGATAAACCAATTTGCAATCTCTGAGAAAAAAGGAAAAGATTTAAGATGAGAAAATGTACTCATAAACACATCGCTACCCTCCTCTTGCAATTGATTTAATTCCTTAATCTTACCAGAGATTCCCGAATTTTGCAACACTTCTTCCCATTCTGGATTTTCTTCTAATGATGAAATATCAATCATTGCGGTAGAATCATTTAGTTTCTTATACAGTTCAGGTCGCAACTTAAGCATTTCGGGAATTAGTTCATCTTGCATTTTGCGACTAATACGATCAGTATCACGAGTTCTTACAAACTCTAAATATGCAGTTTTAACATCACTATTCCACATATCATTTTCTTTAATGGAATCAATTTGACTTAATAGTCTAACGTCATTGATACGCTTGTGATATAGATTCATTGACAACAATATCGCAATCAATGCTTTAACTGACACTGTCTGATTTCCATGTTCATAGGAAGCTAACAACAATCTCATTCTTCTAACATCATAAAAATCAAGCATGCCTAATAACAATGCTGACACAATTAACTCCTGTGTGCTTTGAGGAAATAAATTTGACGTCAATACACTTTTCAACGATTCTTCATCTTCACTATTTAATGGGAATGTTATCCAAACTCGATTAAAAATGCGTCGTTCAATCTGTTCTTTTTCCTTAATAATTTTAGTAGAATCAATTGTTGTAGGTTCAGATGTAAGTAAATTATATAAAGAGGTCTTATCTACGACCTCTTTATAAGATTCTATTAATTTAATAATAGAGTCATTTTGTTGCATCTGTTCATAACGTAATGTGCTATAATATAATGTTGATTCTTCCAACGACAAACGTTGTCGAACTACCCTATCTAACAAAAAGAATATATTATTTATAATCTCATTATACAAAGTTTTGCGTGCAGGGTCTTCTACTCCTTGCATTGCATAATTGAGCATCATTTTATAAGAGTCTTCAACTTGAGAAACTTCATTAGATATCTCCCATACCATAACTCCTTCTGCTAAATATTTCAATTCCGCAAATGCTTCACTCAAACGCTTTTGCTCCAAATATTTTATTATTCTTTTTTTTATTTTTAATATTTCGATCTTTGTCATTTCAACTTAAAAATTATGAATTATATTGCAAAATATATGCCAGAAAATCATTAACATCACCTTTAATTTGCGTTAATGGAATATTTATAAATTTATAGCGTCCTCCTCTAAGTATTATCTTAACATAATTACCCATAATACATACCGAAACAACATCATTTTTAGGATAAAAAATAGGTTGTGGTTGATAGACCTTTGATTTAGAGGAATCATCATAAACTACTGTTTCTACTGGTTCAAAATCAATTAGAATTCCTGAATCACTAATTTTGATAGATTTACGTAAAATGGCAACACGAGCTTCGGTTGATGATGAATGATAAAAATATGCAAACATCAAAACCGTTGGAATTATAATGAACACCAACATTAATGCTACATATACAAAAGCAACATTAATGGTATATGCTAATATTACACAACATAATATCAAAATTACGGGTATCCAACACCACTTAACTAACATTTGTAACAATATCAACTTAATATATTGATTAGTTGACATATTAAATACATCTGTCTCAAAAAATATATTTTTCATAAAACAAAGATAATGCAAGATTGCCAATTTATTGCAACCTCACATTAATCTTTTTTAATTAAATTTACAACCAATCTTTAGAACTTCATATCTTTTGGAATATGAAACATAGGTGTAAATGGTTTAGATTTTTCCATGTGTTTGTTCATTTCGCCAACTAAAGTTTTTTTATTGTTTATCAAATCAAGCTTCAATACCGATGCACCTACTCGAAGATCACATTTCGACAAATCAACCCAAATTATTGCAGGGCTAAGAGTTGATTCAAAATAATACACTTTATCTTTTTGATCAGAAACCGAGCGCCATTGTGTTGAAGATATTTCAGGTTGATCTGGTGTTGAGATTCCCATTGGTACCGAACAATTATTTATAATTCCAAACACACCTGCCAATGCCATTTGATGAGTTGCATCTTTAGGCAAAGCATCAACATAAAACGAAGCTCTGACAAATCTATCTGAGCTATTGTTTGTTCCCGGCAACATCTTCATTCCTCCAATACGCTTCCAATATTCATTTATAGCTAATTGTTTATCGTATGTTGGAGCATTAGTCATAACTTGGTATTCCATACCTTCATGTATAGAAATTACACCATTTATATACTCAACAATTGCACTATTTCCTGATATATCCGAAATCGCCATGTGTAATGTAGTTGCATTCCCTCCGGGCATAGCTGGTGCGTTTATCTGAAATTTATCTTTTTTTAGTTCTGCCACAGCTTCGCTTGTTGTTGCGAAATTATCCAACACATATTGAGCCCACACCGATGTTGAAATATATGGTCGGGTATCATTAGGGAGTGAATACACTGTGCCGGGTAAATATAATAAATTACACACAAGTCCTTTCTCGTTCATACCTTCGTTTACACCAACATCATAGCCAACGGATACTACACTTCCATATTTTGAAGTCCATTTTATCGTATTTGGCTGATCATATCCCTCTCGTTCCATGCCACGAGGCATAACATATAAATTAGTCCCGATTGGGGTTCGCCAATCAAGTGTACGTCCTGTTATAACTTCATTATTATCCCCTACGTACACAACTCGAGTGCATGCATCTACATCATCATTAACAGCAACAAATGCGACAGCACTTATTACTAAAATCTTTGCCATTCTTTTCATAATTAATATTTTTATAAATTATACTATACAAAAAACACTTAATCGCTAAATTTGTTCAGTAAAATAAAACGCTAAAACATTGTAACATCACCAATATATTCGTAACTTTGCAATAAATTAATTTGGAGTGGTGCTCGAGTGGCTGAAGAGGCACGCCTGGAAAGCGTGTAGTCGCCAAAAGCGGCTCGGGGGTTCGAATCCCCCTCACTCCGCAAAGCGAGATGCTTGCATTTCGCTTTTTATGTTATTTTTCAACTGTTAAAAAGATAAAACTTCAATAGTTTGCAGAAGCCGAAAGTTTTATATAACTTTGTAACGATATGAGCGATGAAAAATCAAAAGCTATAGCTCGAGCTACGCTTACTCAGCATATTCATGCTAAGAAATTGAGACGTACACCTGAGCGTTATGCCATATTGGATAAAGTATTTGACATTGATGAGCATTTCTCAATTGAAACGCTCTATTCTGCGTTAGAGCAAGATGGGTTTCACGTAAGTAAAGCCACTCTTTATAATTCTATCCAATTATTTGTTGATTGCGGACTACTTCGCAAACATCAATTTGATGGAAAATCGGCTCAATATGAAAGAGTAACAGGTGTAGGGAATCATCACCATTTGATATGTACTCAGTGTGGACGCATAAAAGAAGTAAAAGATATTGCACTCGTGAATATGCTAAATTCTCGTCGATATCCCACTTTTCACACTGCATATTTTGCATTATATGTATATGGCGTGTGTTCTCGTTGCCAACGTGAAAACAAAAAACAAGCAAAAAAAACAAAATAACAAAATATAACGACATTAAACATTATAACTATGAAAGTTGACGTATTGCTCGGTCTCCAATGGGGCGATGAAGGAAAAGGCAAAGTGGTAGATGTGCTTACTCCTCGTTACGATGTAGTGGCACGCTTCCAAGGAGGACCTAACGCAGGGCATACTCTTGAATTTGAAGGGAAGAAATATGTATTACGTTCTATTCCCTCTGGTATTTTTCAACATGGTCAAGTAAATATAATTGGCAATGGTGTTGTGCTTGATCCGGTTTTATTTAGAGAAGAAGCCGAAGCATTAGAACAAAGTGGAATTTCTCTAAAATCGATTTTGAAAATTTCAAAAAAAACTCACCTCATTATGCCAACGCATCGTCTTCTTGATGCTGCTAACGAAAAAGCTAAAGGTGGTGCAAAAATTGGAACAACAGGCAAAGGCATCGGACCTACATATACCGACAAAATCAGCCGCAATGGATTGCGTTTAGGTGATGCATTCCATAACTTTGAAGCTAAATATACTGCAGCTCGCGATAAGCATCTTGCTCAACTTAAAGCAATGGGCGAAACTCCCGATATTACTGAGCTCGAAACAAAATGGCTCGATGCCATCGAATATATTAAAGGTTATGACATTATCGATAGTGAATATGTTATAAATAATCTTCTTGAGGAAGGCAAAACAATTCTTTGCGAAGGTGCTCAAGGAACATTATTAGATGTTGATTTCGGCTCATATCCTTTCGTAACCTCATCTAACACCATTTGTGCTGGAGCATGTTCTGGACTTGGTGTTGCTCCTAACAAAATTGGAGAGGTCTTTGGTATTTTCAAAGCATATTGCACTCGCGTTGGCAGTGGTCCATTCCCTACTGAATTATTCGACGAAACAGGGGCTCGCATACGTGACCTCGGTCATGAATATGGAGCAGTTACCGGTCGAGAACGCCGTTGTGGTTGGATTGACCTCGTTGCCCTACGCTACTCAATCATGATTAATGGCGTAACTCAACTCATTATGATGAAGAGTGATGTACTTGATGACTTTGACGAAATCAAAGCATGTGTAGGATACGAAATTGATGGTACAGAAACCAACCAATTCCCATTCTGCATCGACGACGAAGCGTCAATCAAGCCAATATACAAATCGTTCAAAGGCTGGAAAACTGATATGACAAAATTCAAAAGCGAAGATCAGTTCCCTCAAGAATTTAAAAACTATATCGCATTCTTGGAAGACGCATTAAAAACACCAATTACAATCGTTTCAATTGGTCCCGACCGTGAACAAACAATCATTCGTAACAAATAACATTTTACCATTATGGCAAAAGTAAAACCATTCAAAGGCATTCGTCCTCCACGCGAAATGGTAACCGAAGTGGCATCTCGCCCCTACGACGTATTAAATTCAGAGGAAGCTCGCCAAGAAGCAGAAGGCAATCCTAAATCACTATATCACATCATCAAACCTGAAATCAATTTTGAACCAGGCACAGATGAGCATGATCCCAAAGTTTATGACTCGGCTGTTGAAAACTTCAACGCATTTCAACAAAACGGGTGGCTCGTCCAAGATGAAAATGAACATTATTATATTTATGCTCAAACAATGGACGGTCGCACTCAATATGGTATCGTTGTCGCAGCCAACGTTGACGACTATATGAGCGAACGCATCAAAAAGCATGAACTTACTCGTCGCGACAAAGAGGAAGATCGCATGAAACACGTCCGCATCAACAATGCCAATGTTGAGCCTGTATTCTTTGCATTCCCCGACAATGACGTACTTGAAAATGTAATCAAAACTGTTACTGTTAAAGAGCCGGAATATGATTTTGTAGCTCCCGACGGATTTGGTCATCACTTCTGGGTTATTAATGATGCTGAATTGATTAATATTATCACTCAGGAATTTGCAAATATTCCTTATTTATATATTGCTGACGGACACCACCGAACTGCAGCAGCAGCATTAGTTGGAAACGAAAAGGCTCAACAAAATCCTAATCACAAAGGTGATGAAGAATACAATTATTTCTTAGCCGTATGTTTCCCAGCATCGCACCTAAAAATCATCGACTACAATCGCGTGGTTAAAGACCTCAATGGACATAGTGCTGAAGAGTTTTTAACACTACTCGAAAAAGATTTCGTTATAGAAAAGAAAGGCACTGAAGAATATCGTCCTGTGGCTCTACACAACTTCTCTCTATACCTCGGTGGCGAATGGTATTCATTGACAGCAAAAGAAGGTCGCTACAACGATGCTGACCCAATTGGTGTTCTTGATGTTACAATTTCTTCTGATTTAATTCTTCGAGACATTCTTGGCATTACCGATCTTCGTAGCGACAAACGCATTGACTTCGTTGGAGGTATTCGTGGATTAGGAGAATTAAAACGACGAGTTGATAGTGGAGAAATGGCTATGGCTCTCGCTCTCTACCCTGTTTCAATGGATCAATTGATGAATATTGCCGATACTGGCAACATCATGCCTCCCAAAACAACGTGGTTTGAGCCCAAACTTCGTTCAGGCCTTGTAATCCATAAATTAGACTAAGCAATACAGTAATAACAAAAAAATCCCGAGTGCAATAGCATTCGGGATTTTTTATTATCATAATTATCGAATTATATTACCCCTTGTCCCATCATTGCGTTGGCTACTTTCATGAAGCCAGCAATGTTAGCACCTTTCATATAGTTGATATAGCCATCGGCCTCAACACCATATTTTACACATTGCTCATGAATGTTTTTCATAATGCCTTTGAGTTTTTCGTCAACCTCTTCGGCACTCCATTGCAAATGCATAGCGTTTTGACTCATTTCAAGCCCTGAAGTTGCTACACCACCAGCATTAACAGCTTTACCTGGAGCATACATTGTGCGTGACTCAACAAATGCATTAATTGCCTCAGGAGTACATCCCATATTTGACACCTCGGCAACAAGCATAACCTTGTTATCAATCAACATATTTGCATCATCACCATTAAGCTCATTTTGCGTAGCACATGGCAGAGCAATATCAACTTTTTGTTCCCATGGTTTGCGACCTTCATAGAAAATTGCACTGGGGAATTCTTCAACGTATGGAGCTACTACATCGTTACCCGATGCTCGTAATTCAAGCATATAGTCAATTTTTTTGCCATTAATACCATCGGGGTCATAGATGTAACCATCAGGGCCCGAAATAGTAACCACTTTTGCTCCCAGTTCCGTAGCTTTAAGTGCTGCCCCCCATGCCACATTTCCAAAACCAGAAATCGCTACAGTTTTACCTGCAATTGTATCGTTATGTTTTGCCAAAATATTTTCAACAAAATATAATGCACCAAAACCTGTTGCTTCTGGTCGGATTAATGAACCTCCAAAGTCAAGTCCTTTGCCAGTGAAAGTACCATTATGTTCCTCTACAAGTTTTTTATACATTCCATACATATACCCTACTTCACGAGCACCAACGCCTATATCTCCGGCGGGCACATCGCGGTCGGGTCCGAGATTTTTCCACAATCCAATCATAAATGCTTGGCAGAATCGCATGATTTCACGGTCGCTCTTACCCCTTGGAGAGAAATCACTACCGCCTTTGCCACCTCCCATTGGAAGTGTTGTTAATGCGTTTTTGAAAGTTTGCTCAAAGCCGAGGAATTTAAGGATAGAGAGGTTAACTGACGCATGGAAACGAATGCCACCTTTATATGGACCAATTGCATTGTTGAATTGCACACGATAACCAAGATTAGTTTGCACATCACCTTTATCATCAAGCCATGTAACACGGAAAGTTACAATGCGGTCGGGCTCAACCATTCGCTCGATAATGCGATTTCGTTCAAATTCGGGATGTTGATTATACACGTCAGCAACCGATAATAAAACCTCCTTCACTGCTTGAAGGTATTCATTTTCACCTGGGTGCTTTGCCTCAAGTGCGTTTAAGATACTATTAATATCCATAACTTTATGTTTTTAATGGTAAGGTTTGCTTCACAAATTTAACAAATATCCCCCAAAATTCCAAGAATTTTCGGGGATATTTTCTTTATTTATGCAATTATGCACTCTATTTCATAAAAACCAAATATACTGCTGCAACAAGAAAAACAAAAGCAAGAATATGATTCCAACGTATTTCGGTATTCTCAAATGCGACCAAACTAAAAATCACAAACACCACAAGAGTAATCACTTCTTGCATTACTTTGAGTTGAATTAACGAAAAAGGACCTCCATTTCCCTCAAAACCGATGCGATTGGCAGGCACTTGAAAACAATATTCAAAAAACGCCACGCCCCACGAAAAAAGTATTACTACGTAGAGAGGCCAATTTGAAGCCGTACCTGTTGCTTGCAATTTCAAATGTCCATACCAAGCAAAGGTCATAAACACATTTGAAATTATTAATAATAGTATTGTTGTTATAGCTGCACTCATTTACTTAACTATTTTGCTTTTTCTTCACGCATTTTATAACCCTTCTTATAATTTTCAAGACTTTGTTGTCTTCCTTTTGTTGTATATCTTCTCACAACATCCATATCTATGTAATACTTACCACTACCTCGTTTTATTGAAAAAACTTGGTGCTTTCGACCTACAATTTCATCACAAAGTGGACTTCGCCAAAATTTTCCTTGAGGACGCAATTCTTGTGGTACCGAATCAATCATAACAGGTAAGGTATAAGAACATGGAGGATAACCAATTTCAGTCCACATTATATATAATGAAGGGGCTTCACCTGGAATTATACCTTCAATTACCACCGATGCACTTGTAGTACGACGAGGAATATAATCCTGATCAATAATCCATCGATCACAGTCGTTAGATACATCTCTACCTTTCAAAGAATGATAAAATGAACGAGAAATTAAATCAGTAAAAATTGATGCTTCAATATTTTTATTTTTAATATATGGGTCCAATAAGTGCCAAGCATTATCTTCGCGAATATATCCATATCCACCATCTTTCTCCCCTGTATAAGAATAGTTAGTACGCACAAGCACTCCATTTTCAGCTTCACCTAATGAAAATTTCTTATATGTATAATCATCTGTTTCATAATACGCTCCATCACCCGAAGCATCTATAAGTCCAAAATTTGCTTGAACCCCCATAGGCTTAGACAAGGTGTCAAGAAGATTTTCAAAATCGGCAAGAGTGCGACATTTTTGAAGAGCAAGACTCATCACATATCCCTCTTGATCTTTGAGTTTTGCTGTATCAGGAGCAAGATTGTAGGATGCTGTGTTCATTATGGCAAAACCAACTTCATTCATTCCCAACCATGCATCTCTTAATGACGAATCTCCTCCATTATATAATGCAACATAGGCATAATTACCATTTTTTGCATCAACTTTTTCCACAAAATTATGTTCTGTGCCAGTATCACGATTTTTCCATAACAAAGGTCGTCCAGTTTTTGATGCTTTTGCACTTATAATAGCTGATGTACAAGCAAATGAATAACTTGCTGCACACATTGCCATTCCTAATATTAATATAATTCGTTGTCTCATATTTATAAAATTTTCACAAAGTTAGCAATAAAATACCTAATATTATACATTTTTATTACCTTTGTCAAAAATAAATCCTACCAACAAAATAAAACCCTATTAATTAAAATGAAAAAGCTATTTTACGGCACAGTTGTCCTTGCAATCATTATTTTAATTTGCCCGACAACCAATGCAAAACAACTTAATTCAAAAGAAGCATTAACTATTGCAACAAATTTCTTGCAACAATCTACTACAAAATCATCTCATTCTCAACCTATTAACCAATTAACATTGGCACATACGGCAAAATCTGCTGTTGACATTAATAAGAATTGTCTATATGTATTTAATAAAGGTGAACATGATGGTTTTATTATTGTTGCAGCAGATGATTGTGTCTCAACTGAGATATTAGGATATAGCAACACGGGAGAATTTAACAATGATAATATACCTACAAACTTCAAATGGTGGTTGGAGCAATATCAACGAGAAATCGACTATGCTATTAAAAATGGACTAAATTCTACAGCGTCAATCCAACCATTCGCTACAAGTGTATCTCCATTATTAGGAAATATATCTTGGGACCAAGGACACCCATATAACTCACTATGCCCCACTCTAACTAACTCAAAAGGAGAGGCCGAACACACTGTAACTGGCTGCGTGGCTACAGCTACAGCACAAGTGATGCGTTACTACAAATGGCCCTCAAATGGTCAAGGGTCAAATTCTTATTTGTGGGAAAATGGGAATAAAACCCTTTCAATGGATTTTTCTAAATCTGTATATGATTGGGATAATATGACTGAAACATATGATAACAACAGCACCTCTACACAAAAGAATGCTGTAGCAAAGTTAATGTATGACTGTGGAATCTCTTGTAATATGAAATATAACTTATCTGAAAAAGGTGGTAGTGGTGCTTCAGGGTTTGATCAAGTCAAAGGTTTATACAATTATTTCAGATATGACCAAGGGATGGAACACCTCACTCGAAATTACTACAAACTTACTGATTGGAATAAGATTATCATCAATGAAATAAACGACAAACGTCCTATTTTATATCAAGGTCAAGGTAGTGGAGGAGGACACGCTTTCATTATTGACGGATATAATAAAGATGGGTACTTCCACTTTAATTGGGGTTGGGGTGGCAACTCTAATGGTTATTTTGTGACCACTGCACTTAATCCAGGAGAACTTGGAATTGGTGGCGGTGCCGGTGGATACAACTATGATCAAGGTATGACTATAGGCATTCAACCTGCTCAAGCATCATCAACTCCAAGTCATGAAATCACAAGTGATGGGATTACCATTAGCGAAGATGCCACTTATGGATATATAATTAACGCAACTCGCATTATAAACTACCACTGGAAGACCACTACATTTAGCGTTGCTTACCAATTTGAATCATTAAGCAATGGAACGATACAACGCATTCAATTTCTATCAAACACGACGCTCGACCCCTTATATCTCTATAACACCATTAGTTATGCAGCAAACGATTTTGCTAATTATTTAGATGATGGGGAATACAAAGTGAGCCTCGTGGTAAAACCTTCAACTACATCAATATGGGAAGCAATGCCTACTCTTATCGGGGCTGCTGAATATGTATATATGACTGTTTCGGATGGGATGGCCTCACAAGTGAAATACGATCCAACATCAGTTCCCGATTTATTAGCTACTGGGTTTGAACTAAACGACAAACTATATGTAAATCGTGTAGCTTCACTCAAAGCTCAAGTTAAAAATAATGGAGCAGAATATTATGGAGATATGGCATTAGTATTTGCCGACAATACTGGGAAGATTCTTGCTATAAGTGGGTCAGTGATGACTAACATACAAGCAGGCGAAACTAAAGATATTCCTTTTGAATACACAATGATCTCTCTTGTTGAAGGAGTTTCCATCACTACTGAAACACCTTGTTATGTGTATCTATTTGGCGATGCAAGTAAAAATTCAGCGTTTATGATAGGCCAACTTGGAACTGCTACATTATACCCCGTAGGCGTTGGAGCGCCAGCATTGGCATTCACTAAGCCTCCTGTTGTTAAATCGTCATCAGAGGACAATGTTTCCATCACTCTTGGGCTCACAAATAATGGCTCTATTTTCAAAGACGCTATAACGTTCTACACATGGGATAGCACTCTTGGTAATTCATATTGTGGGGGAATTTCTCAATTTGCAATTGTGGAGAATAAAGAAAGAAAAGACATAACTTTCTCATTCCCTTATAGTGGAGTTGTTGGCCACTCTTATCTGGTTAACATTTATGCCAACAATACAATTATCAAAGGTGAAACCTCTTCAATAAACTATGTATGCTCATTTGTTTTAGGCAAAGGCACTGGTATTGAAGGAGTCAAGGCTAATCATGAAATGACCATTGCCAATACAAATAATATACTTGATATTTCTACAAACGAATCCATCTCACAAATCAATGTTTATAATAACATAGGAGCAAATGTAGTTCAACAATATTATAGTGGTGTTTCTAACAAGGAAAGTATATCACTCGACTCACAACCAGCTGGAGTATATATTATTAAAGTTAAGACTATTAATGACACTAAAACTTCAAAAATTATCATAAAATAGTAACAAATAGGCTTATTGGTTAAAGGGAATAGCATTGAGAGCTATTCCCTTTTTCTATTTAATTTACATTTTTTCTCGTTAAATATATCATTATTTACTCAACTCTTGATTGCAACAAGTAAATTTTATATCTTTACATTTTAATTGTATAATTTATGACTAAAAGCGATAAATACATATTTGAATTACCGATTAAGGTACGAGATTATGAAGTAGATTCAGAAGGTATTGTAAACAATGCCAATTATCTCCATTATCTTGAGCATACTCGCCATGAATTTTGTCATCATGCAGGTTTTTCCTTTAGAGAAATGCACTCTCAAGGAATTGACCCAGTGCTTCGAAAAGTAGAAATAGAATATCTCTCCCCTCTTGGATTAGGAGAAGAAATGATAAGCAAATTAAATATTTCACGACAAGGAGCAAGATTTATATTTCATCAAGACATCTTCAAGCCCGATGGCACTCCGGTAGTCAAAGCCATTGTTACAGTTGCATGTATTGAAAAAGGACGTCTAAGCCGTGGCGATGTTCTTGCTCAAAAATTTGAGGAATACCTTAATTCATGAACGAAAAAGAATTAACATATCGCATTGCATTTTCTTTAATTCGTGGTAATAATCGCATTATCGCCGATGAGCTTTTATCAAAAATTGGAAACGAAGAAGAATTTTTCAATTCATCATCTCGTTTACTTGAAATGCAAATCGGGAAAAAGATGAAAATTACCGATATTGATTATCGCAAACAACTCATTGAAAAAGCTCATGCAGAAGTTAGTTTTATTACCCAAAACAATATAAAACCCATCTATTATAAAGATCCCGATTATTCTCAACGGCTTTTAGATTGCGATGATGCACCTTTGATGCTATATACTTTAGGCAATTGCGACCTCAACAATTCGCATATAATCAGCATAGTTGGTACTCGTCATGCGACTCATTATGGCGTAGATATGACCGAACGCATTATCGAGGATTTATCAAAACGCATGGAAAACATTATTATTGTAAGTGGACTCGCATACGGGATTGACATTACCGCACATCGTGCCGCAATTAAAAACAACATACCAACTATTGCAATATTAGCACATGGATTAAATACTATATATCCTGCTGCACATCGCAATATAGCTGCCGAAATGGTCAAAAAGAATGGCATGCTCATAACCGACTATACATCAAACGACCATATTCACCGAGGCAACTTTCTCGCACGAAATCGCATAGTCGCCGGACTTTGCGATTGCATAATAGTTGCAGAATCGGCCGAAAAAGGTGGTGCAATAGTTACAGCCGGCATTGCAGATGGATATAATCGTGATGTATTAGCTCTTCCCGGACGGGCTAATGATCCATATAGCCAAGGGTGCAACAAGTTAATAGCATCGGGGAGAGCGGCATTAATTACATCGGCACAAGATGTTATAGACATAATGAGGTGGACTGCAAAACCTATAGAAGGGAATCAAACTGAAATATTTACAGAGCTAAACGAAGATGAACAGAGAATCATAAAATTTATTAGCGAAACTCCATTGTCATCTATAAATGAAATATCAATAGGCATAAACATTCCGATATCAAAACTCACTTCAACCCTTATTGACATGGAATTTAGAGGATTAATCGCTAATTATCCCGGTGGCAGATATGACATAACATAATTTTATTAATTAACAGCAAACAAACACTAAACTATATACCATGACCCACAGAATAATTGAAGAATCAGAAATGATTATCAATCCCAACGGAACGATTTTTCATTTACATCTCCACCCCGAACAACTAACCGACCGAATTATACTATGTGGAGATCCGGGACGCGTTGATATGATTGCTTCATTTTTCAACACCAAAGAATTTGAAGTATCTTCTCGAGAGTTTCACACAATTGGAGGCACATATAATGGGAAGCCAATAATGGCACTAAGTCATGGCATTGGTCCTGATAACATGGACATTGTCATTAACGAGCTTGATGCGTTGGCTAACATCGATTTCAAAACACGACAAATTAAGGACCACCATCGCACGTTAACAATGGTAAGAATAGGCACATCTGGAGCCCTGCAACCTGAATTAAAACTCGGCACGCCTGTAATTGCAGAAAAAGCCATAGGATTTGACGGTGTACTCAATTTTTATGCTAAAAGAAATGATGTAACAGATTTTAATTTTGAACAAGCCTTTTGCAAAGCTGTTAAGTGGAATCCATTATGGGCAAAACCATATATAGTTGATGCCGATGCCGAACTTGTTGCTCGTATTGGTGGGAATGACATGGTTAGAGGCAACACAATTTCGGCTGTGGGTTTTTATGGTCCTCAAGGCAGAGAACTTCGTTTAGAATTAGCACACCCTCAACTCAATAATTTAATCGAAAATTTCAATTATAAAGGCAGAAAAATAACAAATTATGAAATGGAAAGTGCTCCACTACAAGGATTTGCAAAAATGCTCGGGCATAAAGCCATGACTGTATGTTGCATTATTGCAAATCGCATGAACCATGATGCCACACCTAATTATAAAACAGCAATAAACGACTTAATAGCAACTGTTATTGAACGTATATAAAAGAAATTTGAGATATAACACATTAAAATAGACAATTTTTGGATAATTTGCTGTAACTTTGCAAAGATATGGATTTTTTACTACAAGCTACAGCAAATAATAGTGAAGCACGTGCCGGAATTATCACAACCGACCACGGCAAAATTGAGACACCAATATTTATGCCGGTGGGAACTCTCGGTGCAATAAAAGCAGTGCACATGCACGAAATGAAAGAAGATGTGAAAGCCCAAATTATATTGGGTAACACATATCATTTATATTTACGTCCAGGTATTGAAATTCTCGAACAAGCGGGAGGGTTACATAAATTTAATGGGTGGGATCGACCTATCCTAACCGATAGTGGTGGCTTTCAAGTGTTTTCTCTTTCCTCTAATCGCAAACTAAAAGAAGAAGGTGCCTATTTTAGAAGCCACATAGATGGTAGCAAACACTTGTTTACGCCCGAAAACATTGTAGATATACAACGTTCGATTGGTGCAGACATTATGATGCAACTCGATGAATGTCCTCCAGGCACAGCAGAATATGATTATGCAAAAAAATCATTAGGATTAACAACACGTTGGCTAATGCGAGGGTGGAAACATTATAAAGAAACCGAGGGTAAATATGGGTACTCTCAAGCTTATTTTCCCATTGTCCAAGGTTGCACATATCCTGATCTTCGCCGTCAATCAGCTTTAACAGTTGCCGAATTAGGAGCTGATGGAAATGCCATTGGTGGACTTGCCGTAGGAGAACCGGCCGAAGTAATGTATGATATGATTGAGGTGGTTAATGAAATTCTTCCCAAAGACAAACCTCGCTACCTTATGGGCGTAGGCACTCCTGCTAATATTCTTGAAGCTATTGACCGAGGTGTTGACATGATGGACTGCGTCATGCCCACTCGTAATGGTCGAAACGGCATGCTATTTACTGCTAACGGCATTATGAATATGCGAAACAAAAAATGGGCAAACGACTTTAGTCCAATACAAGAAGATGGACCAAGTTATGTTGATCGAATGTATAGCAAAGCATACTTACGACACTTATTTATCAGCCAAGAAATATTAGCAATGCAAATAGCGTCAATACATAATCTCGCTTTTTACCTTTGGTTAGTTCAAGAAGCTCGCAAACATATCATTGCAGGAGATTTCAAATTATGGAAGACTGAGATGGTTGAACGTGTAACCCGTCGTTTATAATTAGACTTCAAAAATTCAGATGAAAGTTTTCAATAGAATTGATCGATATATTATAAAGAAATTTCTTGGCACATATATATTTGCCATTATTCTCATATTGGCAATTACTATTATGTTTGACGTCAATGAAAAACTCGACGCATTCTTAAAAGCACCATTAGACGCTACTATATTTGATTATTTCTTAAACTTTCTACCCTATTTTGCTAACCAATTCAGCCCACTATTTACATTTATTGCCGTAATCTTTTTTACATCGAAACTCGCCGACAACTCTGAGATTATTGCAATGTTATCAGCCGGTGTCAGTTTCAAACGTCTATTGTTGCCCTATATGATATCTGCTACTATAATTGCATTTAGCTCATACGTGTTAAGTGCATACATTATTCCTCCGGCAAACATCGAACGAATAGAATTTACCAATACATACGTAAAAAATAAAAGAGTTAACTATGGTAGCAACATCATGCTACAAGTAGCTCCGGGGCAAATTGCATATATGAGTCGTTATGACAACACAACTAAAACCGGATATAAATTTTCTTTAGAATCATTTGAAAATAAAAAACTTAAATCACGTCTCTCGGCTCAAATTATCAAATGGGACACTGCATATCAATGGCAAGTTAGAGACTATGAAATTCGCGATTTTAAGGACAAACGAGAATATATACAAACAGGGAAACGTCTTGACACAATAATTCCGTTTGAGCCACGCGACTTTTTAATTGCAAAAAACGACCACGAAAAAATGACATCTCCTCAACTTAGCGAATATATAAATCGTCAAAAAGAACGAGGTGTGGCAAATATAAAGTCATTTGAGATTGAAAACGAAAAACGATATGCTATGTGTGCAGCTGCATTTATTCTTACAGTAATTGGCATGGCATTATCATCTAAGAAAGTTAAAGGCGGAATGGGTCTAAATATAGGCATTGGTCTTGTATTAAGTTTTAGTTACATTTTATTTATGACCGTAACATCATCATTTGCTGTTTCGGGATTAACATCTCCAATGGTTGCTATGTGGATTCCCAATATCATCTACTCAATTATTGCCATATACCTTTATCGAAGAGCGTCAATCTAAGTTTTATTTTATCGACATCTACAACTATAAATACAATGAATATAATTATCAAAATATTTTATAGCATTCTCATTATCATAACCATTGTTTCTTGTAACAATGAATACAAAACAATTAACACCAACACTCCTAATTCAATCTCAAATGATACTATAATATCAATAGAAAAACCAATAGAAGAAATCGTTGATACGTTACCATCAAATTGTTCAAAAGAAGAAGCTATTAAATTTATCCAAAATTCAGATTTTTGGAATGAATATTCAACTGGCATAATTCCCTCTCTTATAGATCAACATTTACCCTATGCTCAACGCCTAATCAACAATAAATTCGATAATTTTATCATTGTTGATAAAAATACAATGATGGTTATATTGTATGACAAATTCGGCAATCGCGTCCTCAACTTCAAAATGGCATGTGGAAAAAACTATGGTCATAAGCAAAAAAAAGCAGATAGTCGCACTCCTGAAGGCTATTTTCTTTGTGGTGGAAGATTTGATAGTACTGATTGGCTTTTCACCGATGATAATGGTTATACATCTCCAATTAAAGGGCAATTTGGACCTCGTTTCATTCGTGTAACAACTCAAATTGGAATACACGGCACTAATGCACGTTACTCGATTGGTCGCAGATGTAGCCATGGCTGTATTCGCATTCAAAACGAACAAATCCTATACCTATATAAATATGCAAAAAAGGGTATGCCAATAATCGTAAACCCCGGGAAACGCGATGTAAACGAAAATGAAAAAGCCGGAATTGAGATGCCCGCAATTATTCTCCCCGATACTGTAATTGAAGACCCTGTTGAATTCCTTGATTTCAAAGAAGAATATTTCAAAGAGAAAGCTCGAAAAGACTCAATAGAGAAAGCCGAAGCGTTAAAAGAAGCTCATCGATTAGATTCAATTAAAGCTCTTGATTCAATTAATAAATTAAGTTCCGACTCAACCATCCATATAGAATTTAATGACTCTGATTCTATATAAAATTATGTATCATAAGTCTTATAATAGACATTAAAATCTTTCCAAAAATCTCTATCTTCCACTATATTTGACACTTACAAAGTGTGAGATTTGCATAATTGGAAAAAAATCACTAATTTTGCACCAGTTTTCCAAAACTAAGATGCCATAGCGATGGCTCTTTTCGCCGAAAATCGGCAAGAATTCAGTGTTAACTTGATGATAATTTGACCTGAGTTCTTAGTTAGAAATTAAATAGAATGTTAATGAAGAAAACAATTAGAATTATTGTGTTCTTTGCCGTTCTTTTGGTCTCCATTTCAGCTTATACCGGTAAGGTAATTGATGCTAAAGAAGGATATAAAATTCCTTCTCTAACCTTAATCGGAAATAACACCCAAATTAATCTTAATGAGCTGAAAGGAAAATATGTGTTGCTTTCATTTTGGGCATCAACCGATGCAATTTCAAGGGTAGCATGTAATGAATATAGTGCATTTGCAAAAAATGCCGAATCAGAAGAACAATTTTGTTTCTTGTCGGTTAATTTTGACCGTAGTGAACGCCTTTTTCGTGAGATAGTGCGTAGAGACAATCTTAATTCAAAGACACAATTTAATGTTCAAGGTGATGATGCCAAGAAAATTAAAGAAACTTTTCATCTTGAAGATGGGTATAACACGCTGTTAATTGACCCTATTGGTCGTGTTATTGCAACAAACCCATCAACCGAAACATTGACAAAGATTTTAAGTCTTTAATGAAACGTTGTAAGTCTGTCACAAAATGCGACAGGCTTTTTTTGTATCAACACATTACTCACAGCTCTACAATTTTGCAACTCGCGATTTTACAAAATCACACTTATTTCAGCCTAATCTTATAATGTTATTAATTACCTCAGATTGACACTAATATACCTTATTATGCAACTCTAAATTATTTTTACTTTTTTTTTGTTCTTTCCTCATTAATTCATAATTTTGCATCAATCTTATGGGTGGCAAAGTGTTGTCCTCCCCATAGGAGACATATTAGTGAAAGCGTTTCGCTTTATCCTTATTCGTAAAATTCGCCAAAATTTTCTCTGAAGGATAAGTGGTCAAAACGCCTTTGCTTGTTGTATATCCCACCCACACAAGCGGGTGATGATATATAATTGGCGTGGGTGGGCTGTTTATTTCAGAGAGGGCGTTTGGCGATGCCTACGAATAGATAAACCGGCAATGTCCTACGCCTTTCGCATATAATACCCATTAAAATAATATTAACCAGCCAAATTCGGGGACACAGGAGGCTCACAAACATGTTATATTTATGCGACGAGCATTTACACCTGCATTACTGTTGTCAATGATAACAACTTTTGCGGCAACTCCACAGTATTTGGTTGTACACACAACTGATGGAAACAAACCTTATTCAATTACTAACATTCAAAAAGTTACATTTGGGGGACAATCCTCGAATTCTTTTGAAATTCATCAAAAAGGAGACATAAGTATCGATAGTTATACCTTTCCTGAAACAGATGATGTAACATTTGAAATCGACCTTACTTCTGGATTAGAAAAAGTATTGACCAACAAAAATGACTTATCTATATCCTACAATTCTGTGAGGCAAGAAATCTCAGTATCTTCATCACAAGAAATCACAACTGTTGTGGTGTGCAACCTCAATGGAATGGTAGTGAAAATGTTAACACCAATGACTACCGAAGCTACCATTTCCCTTGTAAACTACGCATCAGGTATATATATGGTAAAAGCAGTAACTGCGACAGCAACACAAACACAAAAGATTATCAAACACTAACCTTAAACATATATTGAATATGAATACAATAAAAAGATTAATAATGATATTTGCGTGTATGATAACTTTAAGTTCGGTAAATGCACAATATCTACATCTTTATAAAGATGGCTCATTAATTAAATCCTACGTTACTGAATCTATTGACTCTATGCTATTTGACACATCAGGATCAACCTATTATATGGATTTATATAATAATGGCACAAAACACCGAGTCGATAATTTAGGTCGTATAGATAACTTCAAATTAGGTGGAGTCCCTATTAAAAGTGGTGTTTATTTAGGTATTGTTGCTTTTAGCGATGGACTCGAGATAAAGCAAATAGGTGATTTAACAACTTCAACAAAAGGTTCATATCAAACATTTGTTAATAGTCAATCAATGAAAAGCTCTACCCACTTGTACTATGCCGTTGAGAATGCAATAAATATGCTAAAAAATACCGAATATCCCGAAGATTTAACATCTGTATCACTGGTTACATTTACCGATGGATTAGATGATGGTTCCTTATATATGCCAAACAGTGGAGGATATTCTACTGATGATGAATATTTACAAGCTCTAAATTCTCAGATAAAATCAACAAAAATAGGGAACCTAAATATCAATGCATATACAATTGGTTTTAATGGTGGATATGTAATTGATTTATTTCAATTTGATAAAAATTTAAAACTTTTGGCAAGTAAAGATGAAAATGCAAAAACCATAAAAAATATAAGTGATGTTGAGAATTGCTTAAAAGAAATTTGTGACCAAATCAATAAAGAAAACCACTATAATAATGTTAGCGTTATTATTAACGGAAAAAGTAACGGAACAATATTAAGAATAACATTAGATAATGTAAGCAATGCTTCATCATCTAAAATGTATATTGAAGGAAAATTCAACTTTGCCGACCAATCATTAATCGATGTGAAATATGTGGGTGTTACTTGTGAGAATGGAAGTACTGTTGGCTACGATTCACGTATAAGCAATTCTAAATTTAAATACATATTTGAAGATGTAAAAACTAATGATGGCTCCACAATAAATCCTAATAATATCAAATTCTGGACTTATATTCCAACCTCCGGTTTGTGGCAAGCAACAAACGAAGGAGGATCTGATTCAGAACCTGAGGTCGAAACATTAAGAAAAAGTGCAGTTGTGGTATTTGCTCTTGACTGTAGTAGTTCTTTATCTTCTGATTTCACTAAGATAAAGACTTATGCTAATAATTTTATAAACACATTAGCCGGTTATGGTAATGATGAAGAATTCGTACCAATAGACTTGCGTGCAAATACTCCTCCTGAAAATCCAAACGAGCCAACTGACACAACTGATATTCCTAAAAACCTAATTACTGACGGGCATATATATCAAACTGACAACCTTACAGGTATAACTTGTGAAAACAAATGGATTATTGACCGTAACCACACTCCTGAAACTTTCCTAAATCTTGATTTCGTTAAAGAAAAAGGTACAAATGCTCGTTCTGCCGCTATTGACACTAATCGTGGTAAAATTTACGTTGGTTTCTCAAGAACTATCACAACCGGCGAAGGTGATGCTGCAACTTCAAATAACTATGCTCACCTTGCAATCTTCGACCTCGAAACAGGTGAATACGAAGGGTTACTTGCTTTGACTTGCAATAATGAGCCTATCTCTGGACTTCTTTGTGCCAACCAAGTAGGCATCGACGATGCCGGCAATGTATGGATTTGTGGTATGTATAGCGACGTTTGTGCTAAACCCGCTCAAATCTATGTTGTTGACGACCTTGAAACCGGTGAATGTAGAAACGTTGGTCAATGGGCTCTTCCTGCAAAAGAATCTAATGCTGCCGGTCGTATCGACTACTGGGACGTAGTTGGTGACATCACTGGTGAAACTTCTAACGCTGTTTGTATGGCTGCTGTAGGTGCAACTATTGCCGGTGAAAAACTTTGTATCTATCGTTGGGAACTTGCTCAAGGGGCAACTGAATGGGTAGCTAACGAAGATGACTTCGCCGGTTATGTAGCAAATACTGATATTACTGAAACTTATCCAGCTGACCAAGTTACTTGGGGTTCTTCTTCTGCTACTGTAAGAATCGTTGCTGAAGAAGGTCACGTAGGTTCTATGTTCTATGTTGACGGTTTCACAACTTGT
>CAJGDJ010000011.1 GCA_904502025.1 uncultured Muribaculaceae bacterium | reverse complement strand
CTATAACGCAACAGCCATTGAGTCCACACTCAGTGGCTGTTTTTTTTGACAAAATGAACATAAAAGACTAACTCTTGGTTGTTTTTCAGACAGAATGACAGAATGAAACATAAATGGCTGACGCATGGGGATTTTTGGGACAGAATGACAGAAAAACATAAAGCTAACGCGATTAATTTCAACAAAATAAATTTCCACCTTTCTACTCATTATGTCTTTCTGTCTAAATCTCTCCTTAGGTGTAGTGTGTTTTTTAGACAAAATGAGCATAAATACAAATCTTTTATATTATTTCTCCCTTTGTAGCCTCACATATAATATTTTTCGTTATATTTGCAGTGGTTTCGATAATTTGTTGTAGCGACAACAATTTGAGACCATTACATATTTACGAAAGGTGTTATTGAAATTTTATCTTCATATCTCGAACTTGGCGGTTTGAATATGCAACGAAGATGAGATTGGCAATAGCACTTGCATTGGTAGCTTATACTTTGCCGTGATTGGCAAAATATATAGCAAATCGGTGTGGGGCTATTGTTTTATCTGTTGCATAGGTACGCCAAGACCTGAGATTTAGATAAAACTAAGTACATTCTCCACACCTTTTTATATCTATACTTAACCGTTTCAATGGGAGATGAGAAACGCAAAAAGAATTTATTATGGCAAATATTGTCTTTAATGGTTTTACAAAAGATGAGATTGTAATTCTTTACAAGTTCGTTTGTTTGTACAATTCCGAAATTAAGAATGCTCAGAAAAAACTATCAGTTACTTATCCAAAATCATCAAATTGGGATACTATAATCGTACCAGAGTCATTATCCCATCTGGATACGACTATTAAAATCCAAAATCTTAAAACTAATTTGGATGATAAACGATTCTTTTTTTCAAATCACAAAGGTACTATCTTAAAATCGTTTTTATTCCACATCTATCAAGCTATCACAAATGGCAATATTAAAAAAGTTGGCAAAAACGTCATAATTGATAGGCTTAACCAAAATTCCACTGCATTCGGACAGTTGAATGCAGAAAACCTTTTCTCAGTTATTAATTTATTCTTAAACAGATAAACCTATGAAACATAAAATAAAAAAAATAGTGATTGCAATAACCGTATTATTAGGCAGCAGTAATGCAATTGCCGACAAATACTATTATCCCGACTTTGAAGTCGATGGAATTTACTACAACATTCTTGATAATGAAGCAAAA
Source organism: uncultured Muribaculaceae bacterium (assembly GCA_904502025.1). Taxonomy (GTDB): domain Bacteria; phylum Bacteroidota; class Bacteroidia; order Bacteroidales; family Muribaculaceae; genus RGIG4079. The sequence goes on along the minus strand of CAJGDJ010000011.1, from coordinate 59,216 downwards.
ACAGTTGAAGTTTCGTGGAAACAAAAAACTTTCAGAGATTTTGATCAAAATTATCTTTATTTTTCTGATTATTTCGATAGTATTACAATACCAACTACCGTAGCATATCAACAAAAGGAATTTACCGTAATCTCAATTGCTAGCCATGCATTTGACAATTGTACTAATTTAAAATCTGTTGCAATGCCTAATACATTAACACAAATTCAGAATGACGCATTTTGTAATTGCGACAGTTTGATTTCTATTACGATTCCACCTAAAGTCACATCCATTGGATATATGGCTTTCTATGGGTGTTCTAATTTAAAAGAAGTTATTCTCCAAGAAGGTGAGCAATCAATTGACTTTGTTTGTGGCAACACAAATTATCGAGGAGTTTTTTCTTCATGCCCATTAACCAAAGTGTTTATTGGTAGAGATATTACGCTTAGTTTGTTATATGAATCTTATGGTAGTGAATGCCTCAGTAATGGTCCATTCTCATGGAAAAAGAGCCTAACAGACATTACTATTTCTAACAACGTTTCTACAATACCTGCCTATTTATTCTATGAAGATGCGAACATCTCAAATATTTCTTTAGGAAATAACATAAAATCTATTGGAGAATATGCGTTTTACAATTGTACAAATCTACACACAGCAATAGTTCCAAATTCAACAACTTCAATCGGTAGGTATGCTTTCTACAACTGTAAATCTCTTAAAACTGCGGTTATAGGTAACGGAATCACCGATTTACCCCTATATTTATTTGAATCATGTGATAGCCTCACAACTGTCTATTTAGGAAATTCTATTAAGACTATATCTAATAAGTGTTTTTATGGTTGTTCTGATCTAATCAATATATATTTATTTTCAGATAATGTTACAACATTAGGAACAAATGCTATTCCAACAACTGTCAGTAGAATTTATGTTCCCGACACAAAACGCTATGAAAACCTTTTGAATGGATATTACACAGATAATTTAATAACTCTAAATGAATCAACGACCGAATACAACGGCAAAGTTCCCGAATTTAGTTATAGAAACAATGTAACGGGAATGAATGTATCATTTAATGATTCTACAACCCATATTGATGCTGGGAGTTACAACACAAATATAGATGTAATTTTTAGCAATGAAAATTGGAGTACGCAGATAGCCGTTCCGTGCTCATATAACATTACCAAAGTGCCTGTAACAATAATTGCTAATGATGCTAAACGCCAATATGGAGAGGAAAATCCAGAATTTAGTTGTTCTTATTTTGGTTTCAAAAACGGAGAAACAGACAGTGTTCTAATAACTAGGCCAACTATCGCTACAACAGCGACTATTAATAGTTCGGTTGGTTCATATCCTATTATCCCCACAAATGCAGAAGCTAAAAATTACACATTTACATACGAACGAGGCATTTTGTCAATCACTCAAGCCTCTCAATCCATCAATTGGGATCAATCTTTTGAAAAAGTATTTATTGGCGACCAAATCGAATTAACAGCTGAAGCAACTTCCGGTTTAGCTATTAAATACTCAGTCAGCGATGAGTCTATTGCAGAGATTTATACCTCTAATGGTAAAACATATTTGGATTGCATAAAAAATGGGGAAGTTACTATAAAAGCCAACCAATCTGGAAATGACAACTATCTTGCAGCAGATAGAGTATCTAAAACTATAGTAATAAATAAAATCTCAGGAGTTAACAGCGTAGAAAATCACAATAACGCCATTGAAGTTGCCCGTTACGACATCCATGGACGCTTATTGAGCGAACCCACTCGTGGCATAAACATCATCAAGATGAGCGATGGCTCAACAAGAAAAGAAATCGTGAAATAAAATTGAAAGTTGATAATTGAAAATTGAGAGTTGAAAAACTCAATGATTATGATTCTCTAAAATCGCAATTAAATCAGAACCCCACAAGTGCGTTTGCATTTTGTGGGGTTTCTTATTGGCATAGAGAAGTCTTCTATTTTTAGACAGAATAAAACATAATATATTAAGACATACGAACATAAGAACAAAAGGGCTGACGCATGGGGAGTTTTGACAGAATAAAACAAAAAAACTGACACGGCATGCCGTGTCCCTACAAACATTTATTTACGCATTAATAACAATGACAATTCACATATAAACACCGTGGCAAAATCAACCCGTCACTTCGTGCCACCTCTCCACTTCGTGGCAAAGGAGTACGACATATCTCTCAAATATATTTTATAATAAGACAAGAGGGTGCTCTTGAATTTGAGCACCCTCTTTAGCAATGTATATTGAATTGTTTTTATTATTTAGCCAATTTGTGATTTACAGCGAGGCGAATGTTGTTAAAAATATCATCTACACTACCACTACCCTTTATTGAGAGATATTTATCTTCATTGATGTAATAGTCGCGAAGTGGTGATGTTTGCGAATGATATACTTTCAATCGTTGTTTAATAGTCTCAAGATTATCATCGGCACGACCCGATTCTTTGCCTCGCTTGATGAGACGATCAATCAATTCTTCATCTTCAACTTCAAGACCAATCACAGCAAGCAACTTAGCATCACGCTCAGCAAGCATCTTTTTCAATTCTTTGGCTTGATTGATTGTTCGTGGGAACCCATCAAAAATCACACCTTTTTTAGTCTCGGGATTTGAGTCGAGCAAATCAGCGAGAATTGAAACCATCAAATCATCGGGAATCAAATGTCCTTTAGAGATAAAGCTATCGGCAATTACTCCCAATTCAGTGCCACGAGCGATATGGTCGCGTAACACTTCCCCTGTAGAGATGTGGTATAATCCGTATTCTTCAATAAGTCGCTCACTTTGTGTACCTTTTCCACTACCGGGAGCACCAAAAATTACTAAATTAACCATTTGTTTTTTCAAAATATTTATTAAATCCTATGTGTATAATTTCAAAATATATGTAGTGTCGTGGTGTAGATATTATTCTTCTTTCAACAGATATATATCGGGTAAATTACGGGCTTGTTCATCAAGATCAAGTCCATAACCGATAATAAATTTAGATGGAATAGAGAATCCCACATAATCAATCTTTACATCACATTGTAATGAATCGGGTTTATATAGCAAAGACGCAACCTTTACTTGTGCAGGGTTCTTTTCTTCCAAATCGGCCACCAATTTTTTCATAGTGAAACCGGTATCAATAATATCTTCTACCACGATAACCGTGCGATTAGTGATATCTTCGGTTAAGCCATGTATTTGTTTCACCTTTCTGGTTGTTCCTGTTCCGTCATAGCTTTTCAATCTTATAAAAGCAATTTCGGCATCTTTCTCATAAGCTCTAAACAAGTCGCTTGCAAATGCGAATGCCCCATTTAGCACACACAAAAACAACGGTTTTGCATCGCCGCAATCTCGCATCATTTCTTTTGCCAGTTCTTGTACTCTTGCAGCAATTTGCTCCCTATCTATGTATGGAACAAAATTAAGCCCACTATATGTTACTTGTTTCATCGAAATTCTTATCTAAATTAGTGCAAATTTATGAAAATATTAACATTAATCCAAACCTTACCAACTTTTATAACCTATTTTTTCTATTTTAATATCTTTTTCCACCATAAAGCAAAATATAATTTGTATTTTTGTGAACTAAACAGGTTTTCCTCAAAAACAACAAAAATACCCATCTCCACAATGAAAATCTTCAATAACGAAACAATCAGAGCTATTGACCGAGCTACGATAGAAAACGAAGGTGTTTCGGCAATCGAGCTTGTTGAACGTGCATCAGATGCCATCGCTTGCGAAATAATATCTCGTTGGCGTCCCAATAAACCAATCTCAATTTTTGCCGGATTTGGGAACAATGGAGCCGATGCTCTTGCTGTGGGGCGTTTACTTATCGAACAGGGATACACTCCCGAGATATATTTATTTAATATTGGGGGGAACAAATTAAGTAACGAATGTCGCATTTGTCGCGACCAAATTTTAGAGATGGAGTATGCCAACTTTCATGAAATCATTGACGACTTCAAGTTGCCTGTATTAACTCCAAATCATGTTGTTATTGATGGCATCTTTGGTTCAGGATTGAACAAACCCATTTTTGGAGGATTTATTACTGTTATTCGTTTCATCAATGAATCGGGAGCTACAATTGTTTCACTTGATGTTCCTTCGGGAATGATGGGAGATTGGAATGTCAACCCCATCAATCGCAACATTATTCATGCCAATCTCACCCTTGCCATTCAATTCCCTCGCTTGGCTTTCTTCTTGAAAGATAATTCTGAGCTTGTGGGTGAGTGGAAAGTATTAGACATCAATTTAAGTGCCGAAGCAATACGAAACTGCACCACAAACTATTATTTAGTTGAAAAAAGCGATATTCGCAGAGTTATAAAAAAACGCAACACCTTTGCGAGTAAAGCCGATTGTGGCTCAGCATTAATCGTAACAGGAAGTTATGGAATGATGGGTGCTGCTATACTAAGTGCAAGCGGAGCAGCTCGTTCAGGAGCAGGTAAAATCACAATTCATTCACCCCAATGTGGATATAATGTGATGCAATGCTCCGTACCCGAAGCTATGTTTTGTGCCGACAAACACGAACTTATCCCCACTGACTTTATTCCAAAGCATAATTATAATGCTATTGCAGTTGGACCCGGCATAGGCACTCACGAATACACCATTCAAGCATTAGAAACATTCCTAAAAAACATTAATCAACCAGTAATCCTTGATGCTGATGCCCTTAATTGCATAGCATTGCGTCCGTCGCTTCTAAATTATATCCCAGCCAATTCTATAATTACTCCTCATGCCGGAGAATTTGACCGTCTATTTGGAGAACATAAAAGCGACGAAGCACGATTAAGCAAAGCCCTTGATCGAGCAAAACGTTATGGCATCATTATAGTCATAAAAGGACGACACACTGCCGTTGTGCGTCATGATGGCAAAATATTCTTCAACACCTCTGGCAACGCTTCATTAGCCACAGCCGGGAGTGGTGATGTGCTAACCGGATTGATGGCAGGATTTTTAGCACAAGGATATGCCCCTGAAATTGCATCGTTAATAGCCATTTATACACATGGCATTGCGGGCGAAATTTCAAGCGAAGAACATGGTATCTTTGGTGTAAAAGCCGGAGATATTGCCAATAATATTGGCCGTGCAATCAAACAGATATTAACCACTTAAAAAATTTTACGATGAAAAAGATTTGGTTAGTTGCCGTTATTTCACTTTTTGCGTATCAGGGAATTAAAGCCCAAACAACCCAAAAGCTCACAGCAACAAAAGCGAGTGAATATGGCATCATCTATTCTTTGCCTAACACCGTTGTTGACATCACTATTGAAATTGAAAAAACAATCAAGAAGCCCGGCGAATTTTATCGTTATGCAAAAAAATACTTAAACGCGAATGACGCTATCGCTTCTGAGATTCAATCATCGGTATTGAAATCAATAACTATAACTCCCCGAGGTGTTGCCAATCCCAAACAACAATATTTGATGCAGTTCAAATCGGGAAGTACTCCTTTTTTAATTATTAATGAAGAAAATTTACCTCTCGCGATAAATACCGACAAGCTACCAAACACAACCGAAGTGTCGTTACCAAAAGCGATTGAGGCAAACCCCACTCCTTTGGAAACAGATGCAGCAAAACAAGTAATTAGTGGCGAAATAGCACAAAGTCAGTCATCGGCAAAAAAAGCTGAATTAGCTGCAGCTCAACTATATGCTTTGCGTCAAACTCGCCAAGATATCCTCAATGGAGAAGCAGAACAAATGCCTGCCGATGGAAAAGCAATGGAATTGGTATTAAACAACATTCAAGCCCAAGAAAATGCTCTCATTGCAATGTTTATGGGAACAACTCAAATCTCGACCGATGTAAAAACCATCACATACTACCCTAATGAAGCTATTGATCACGACATATTAGCACGTGTTTCAGCGACAGAAGGGGTTATCGATGCCAACAATCTCGCAGGCGAACCGATATATATATCAATGGAAGTCGTTGAACAAGGAGAACTACCAATCACCGAAAAAGGGGCCCACAAAACATTCCCTAAAGGCGGCGTAGCATATAATATTCCAGGCAAAGTTGCATTAAAAATTGAATCTCAAGGCAAAACATTCTGCGATAAAATAATTTCCACAGCACAACATGGCGTTGTTTTTGGAATCGACCCAAAAATGTTTACCGACAAGAAAGCTCCTGCCTATTTATTATTTGACCCTGTAACCGGTAGCATCAAAGAGCTTGGTGCCGTTAGCAACATTTCGGAATGAGCAAAAAAGAAGAATATAAGCAACAAAATATCGACTACCTTGCACAAGCGGCATCGCAACCCGATGTAAAATCGCTTCAAGGAGGTGTGTTATATCGAGTAATTAACCAAGGAAATGGGAATAGTCCATTGACTACAAGTGTAGTGTCGGTATATTACAAAGGCACTCTTATAAATGGTCGCACATTTGATGACAACACGTCGAATCCTTGTCCCGAACCATTTCGCCTTAATGAAGTTATTAAAGGGTGGCAAATTGCACTTGTAAATATGAAAGTGGGCGATAAATGGGAAGTCATAATCCCTGCTACACAAGGCTATGGTTCAAAAACTGTCGATGATATTCCTCGCAACTCGACATTGATTTTTGAAATCGAATTAGTAAACATATTCTAATCTCAACAAGTATCGAATCCAACAGTAATGATTGACAACACTACATTTGGCACTCGCACAGCAGCTTATCACACACTCGGTTGCAAACTCAATTTTGCCGAAACCTCTACGGTTGCAAAAATGTTTGCCGACAAAGGTATTCGTCGAGCCCAAACAGGCGAAACTCCCGACGTGGTAGTAGTGAATACCTGCAGTGTAACCGAACTTGCCGACAAAAAGTGTCGCCAAGCAATACGCTCATATATAAAGAAATACCCCAATGCTACTGTAATCGTAACCGGGTGCTATGCTCAGCTCAAAAGCGAAGAGATTGCAGCAATACCAGGAGTAAAAATAGTTGCTGGTAGCGACCAAAAACTGCTCTTAACCGAGTTTCTCGAAGAATTTACAGCCACTCATGAATCTCGCACTATCGTAACGCCTATGCGCGAAATGCGACACTTCTGCCCCTCATGCTCTCGTGGCGATCGCACTCGATATTTCCTTAAAGTGCAAGATGGTTGCGACTACTATTGCACCTACTGCACAATTCCTATGGCTCGTGGACGTAGCCGTTCGGGAACTATCGAAGAGATGGTGGCACAAGCCAAACAGGTGGTAGCCGAAGGTGGTAAAGAAATTGTTATTACAGGTGTAAATATTGGCGATTTTGGCAAAGGTCGCGACGATAATTTTTTCGACCTCATCAAAGCCCTCGACGAAGTGGAAGGGATTGAACGCTATCGCATATCTTCGATAGAGCCCAACCTTCTCACCGACGAAATAATTGAATGGGTAGCGACATCCAAACGCTTCATGCCACACTTCCACATACCGTTGCAAAGTGGTAGCGATGAGGTGTTGAAACTTATGCATCGCCACTACGACACTGCCCTATTCCGTTCTAAAATAGAGAAAATTAGAGCCACAATACCTCATGCTTTCATTGGCGTTGACCTCATTGTGGGAGCACGAGGCGAAACACCCGAATTGTTTGAAGAATCGCGTCAGTTTATCGAATCGCTCGATATTTCACGTTTGCACGTGTTCACCTATTCAGAGCGTCCCGGCACTCGTGCATTAAAAATCGAGTATGCCGTTGACCCTCGCGAAAAGCATCGTCGCACTCGCATAATGCTCGACCTCTCGGAACGCAAACTGCAAGAATTTACACAACGATTCATCGGCACTACCCGACAAGTTTTGCTCGAACACTCAAAACCTGGCAAACCGATGAGCGGTTTTACCGACAACTATATTAAGGTAGAGGTAGCACGTCAACCTCAACTCGACAACACATTAGCACAAGTGAAACTCAACGAGATAATCAACAACGGCGAAGAGGTGAAAGGAGAAATCATATCATGAACAAAGTAGCCGTTATTATCCTCAACTGGAACGGAGAGAAACTTCTACGCGAATTTCTTCCAAGCGTAATCGCTACAACCGACCCCACAATTGCCGATGTAATTGTTGCCGACAATGGCAGCACCGACTCGTCGGTAGAGCTATTACGCAACGAGTTCCCTCAAGTTAAGGTGCTTGAATTTACCGAAAACTATGGTTTTGCCGAGGGGTATAATCGTGCAATAAAAGAAACAAATTACCCTTATACTATCCTCCTCAATAGCGATGTTGCCACTACCCAGGGTTGGGTAAATCCACTATTTGACTATATGGAAGCTAATCCCAATGTGGGAGCATGCCAACCTAAAATCAGGGCCTACACCAATAAATCTCACTTTGAATATGCCGGTGCTGCAGGAGGATTTATCGATTGCAATGGTTACCCCTATTGTCGAGGACGCATCTTTGACAGCATTGAAGAGGACAAAGGACAATACGACGAAGTAATCCCCATTTTTTGGGCTACAGGAGCTGCATTGATGGTGCGTTCCGAATTATATCTCAAAGTAGGTGGACTCGATAGTACATTCTTTGCTCACATGGAAGAGATAGACCTCTGTTGGCGTATATTACTCACTGGAAACGACATCGTTGCCGTGCCACAATCAATGGTATATCATCTCGGAGGAGGTAGTTTGCCTGCATCAAATCCTCGCAAAACCTACCTCAACTTCCGCAACAACCTATTAATGTTGCACAAAAACTTGCCCGACTCTACTCGTGGCAAAAAACTCTTTGTGCGACGATTGCTCGACACCATAGCATGGGCAAAATTTATGGCAACTTTCGACATAAAGAACGCTAACGCCATTCTCAAAGCTCACATCGATTTCCGTAAAATGTGCAAAGCCTACACCTCTCACCCTAATGTAGATTTGCTTCTCACACGCCCCGATTGCCACCGCAATATCCTACTTGACTTTTACCTCCGTGGCCGCAAAAAATGGAGTGAATTGAAATAGTATATTTTCCGAACTACCAAGTTTGATAATACAACGGCACGCAGTTGCTGAGGTATTGGCGTGCTTTTTCCCATGGAATATATATTTCGGTACTACCGGGAAGGAATGCGATTGGTTCTTCGTTGCGGTCGATGCGTAGGAAGAATTCCCCCTTACTGTTTTTGAATAGTATAAATTGAATATTTGCCGACATTGGCACTACATTAAAGTCCTGCCAATTTTTTGCCACTGTATCAAAATAGTTTGTCTTGTAGAAGCAACCTTTTAATCGCATTAAAGAAAGTAATGGCATAAGTGTTTCGGCATGACCAAAACGCAATTTAGCCGACACAATAGTGTTCCCCTTACGAGCCACAACCGAGTCGGTTGATTCGATAATATCACAAAGCAGTGGAGAAGCAATATCGGCAGGAACCGATGAAAGCGTAGTAGAGGTGCGTTGCAAGTACTGACGCAAGTTGAAGCACGACCATAACGCGTTATATTCTTCATTGGTAAAATATCGTGAAGCATCACATTCCATTTGCATTGCACTCATTCCGGCAATCACATAATATTCTACTATCGCCAAATCTTTGGGATTAGTTTCGCCATAATTATAATCTTTACCAAGCACTCGTTCTAATGCCGATATAGGCACAACTCTATCAATATGTTGTTGATATGGTTCTTTCCATTGACCAAGATCGATAAAATCTTTGTACGACATTTCAACATCAAATGGACGCATAAAGGCTGATTTTCCTCTGCCCGATGCTGTGGTTAACTCAATCGTGTTGTTCATACGAGTGAGTTGGTGTGTAAATGAATACATACTCATCACGCAACGTGGTGAATATGATGATATAGCATCAACTCGTTTATCTTTGAATAATGCAGGATAACGGCTATACATGCGAGCGGCTATGCCTCGTTGCTCTTCAACGCCAAGATTATCAAGTGCCCCCCATTGACCATCGGCGGCTTCAACTGCCGATTGCACCAACGCAAGCAACTCCTTACCTCGAGCTGTGATGGTACCTTGCGTTTTAGCCGCCTCCAATGCTTCACAAAGAGCCTTGCAATGAGTTGACGATGCCGGAAAACGACTTCCATGACGTCCCACATGATTAATAAATACCGGAACAAGAGAATCGGGATAAGAATATTCTTTTGCAGGAACTGTATATGGTTTTAAGCTACCTTGGCAATCCGATGCCGAAAAATTTGTTGCAGTAGGGTCGGCTGCAAATGATGTTATTGCAATCAATAACGATAAAGAAACAGAAAAAAAGCTTCGCATATCAACTATTTGTTTTATATTTGAAGCCAAAAATACTAAAATATGAGCGTTTTACAAAAAATTGAAGAGTTAATTAACGAAAATAGGCTTGAAGAAGCCATTTTATTATTAAATAACGAAATAGAAACGACTGAAAACGATGATAAATTGTTTTTCTCTCGTGGCAAACTTCATTGGCGTCTCGGCAACAAATCACAAGCAATTACCGATTATGAGCATGCTGTGGCTATTAACCCCCAAAGTCCGGCACACATTGCCCTCGATAATGCTCGTGATGTGATTTCGTTTTTTAACCCCGACCTTTATAATCCATAGCGATCAAGCATTTTTATCGCTTCATAACATTTATCATAATCGGGCTCGGTTGTTATTTCCTCCACAAGTTGTGAATAAACAACACGTCCGTGACCATCTATTACGACAACAGCACGAGCAAACAACCCTGCAAGCATTCCATCAATTAACTCTACACCATATTTGCGTCCAAATGTCGGAGAACGAAATGCCGAAACGACCTCAACGTTGTCAATACCCTCTGCAGCACAAAACCGCGATGCTGCAAATGGCAAATCCATTGACACACATAATACCTCAACATCATCAAGTAACGATGCCATTTCATTAAAATGTCGTACAGTCATGGCACAAACACCGGTATCAAGGCTCGGAAATATATTCAATACAACACACTTACCTCTATAATCATTCAATTCTACATCTTGAAAAGTTGATGATGTCAAAGTAAAACATCTTGCTTTATCTCCTAATACAGGAAATCTACCCATTGTGTGGCACTCTTTCCCCTTAAAATAAACTCTTTCCATAAAATAGATTCTTACATATTAATAATATACACTTTTTCAATATATTAAGTTGATTTTTTAATAATAGAACACAAATTTTTCTCAGTAAGTTCACATACTGAAAAATATTTTTTGAAAAATAATTGCATTTTTTCTCAAAAAAATTTGGAAGTTTGAGCAAAAGCGCTTTACCTTTGCAGTGTTGTAGATTACTAACACGCCCAAACAATAGTTTTAATTTTATATAACAACATAAATTTTCAATCGACATGAAAGAGTTAATAATTTCATTTATGATGCTTTTTGCTGCTATTGGCAGTAATGCTCAAATTCTTTACAAAGTGAGTGGCAATGGAGCCAAAGGTGATTCATACATCATGGGAACTCATCACCTTGCCCCGATTTCAATTCTTGATTCAATCGAAGGGTTCAACTCAGCCATAACCAATGTTGACGCTGTTTATGGCGAAATCGAGCAGAGCGAAATGTCCTCACCTGCGACCCAACAAAAAACGCTATCTATAGCAATGGCACCTAACGATAGTACCATCTCAAAGATCTTTATCAAAGAACAATATGACTCTATTGACAATGTCATAAAAAAGTATTCAGGAGGACAAGCTTCATTAAATATGTTAGAACCAATGAAACCCGCAATAGTTACTCAACAACTTGCATTGCTCATGAACATGCAGGCTATTCCGGGATTCAACCCCATGCAACAGCTCGACACCCAGGTGCAAGCAATAGGTTTACAAGCAGGAAAAGAAGTAAACGGTTTTGAAACAATTGATTTTCAATTAAACTTATTATTTGGCAAATCAATTTCAGAACAAGCACAAGATCTTCTTGAGACAATTCGCAAAGAATCAGAACTTGCATCATACAGTGTTGAATTATATCAAGCATATATGAATCAAGAAATCGAAAAACTTTATGAATTAATGTGTAATCCCGAAATGGGAATGGACTCTGAAGAAGAAAAAGAAATGGTTATAGACCGAAATGAAAATTGGGTTAAACAATTACAATCAATCCTGCCAACCAAATCGGTAATGGTATGTGTAGGTGCCGGTCATCTTCCCGGTGAAAAAGGGTTACTTAATCTTCTTTGTCAAGCCGGGTACACCATTACTCCAGTAAAATAATCACAAACCAACTAAAATATCGTTCATTATGATTAACATTGAAAATCTATCATACAATTATTACAAAGGCTATAAAGCTCTTGACAATATAAATGCTCAATTAGGTGCCGGAGTGCATTTACTCCTTGGCGAAAACGGAGCCGGAAAAACTACTTTGTTACACGTAATCGCCGGGCTATTATTTGCCAAAGAAGGGAGATGCGAAATTGATGGCAATGACATATCAAAACGCCAGCCAAGCGATTTGAGCAAAGTATTTTTCATGCCAGAAGACATCACTTTTCCCGCTAAATGTATCAACGATTTTGCCAAATTACATTCACCTTTCTACCCTACATTTAGCGAAGATCATTTTCGCCAAAATCTCGAAATATTCAATCTCTCCGGCAACGAGTCTTTTAGTTCACTATCTTTAGGGAATCGAAAGAAAGCAAATCTCGCCTACGTAATGGCTCTTGGCACAAAAGTTTTGCTCCTTGATGAGCCCACAAACGGTCTTGACATCAACGCAAAAAAAGAACTGCTAAAAATCATGGTGGGCAGCCTACGCGAAGACCAAACGGTTATCGTTTCGACACACACCGTATGGGATTTGAAAAACCTTTTTGAAAGTGTGATGATGTTGCGTAGAGGCAATCTGCTTCTATCAATGAGTACCGAAGAAATAGGAAACAAATTATCATTTGTTGCTTCCACTTCACCCAACCCCAATGCTCTATATATGGAACAAGACATGAATGGGTTCCGCTCGATTGAAAAAAACATCAACGGCGATGAAACCGAAATTAATTTCGCTCTTATTTATAGTGCATTGATGAGCAATGCCGCTCAAAACGTTTTAGATGCACTAAAATAATCACCTCTATAAAATATTGACTTATGACCGAATTAACAAAAACAATAGATAATCCTATCCTAAATGATGGATTCTCATGGAATAGAGTAAAAATGTTATATTCATTCTATTTCCCAACTATAAAAAATCAGATGATAGCATACGCCATTGCTGCGTTTGTAGTATCAGCTGCCTCTATTTTGCTAACAACACTAAACCCATTATTTATAATTCTTGTTGTATTAGCATTTACTGCTATTATTTATGCGTTATATTGGAATCCAATAATCTTTTCACGACGCAACTTTCACATAACCGAAACAATCCTTCCTGTATCGGGAAATGAAAAAGTAGCATTCTATTTCTCTTACTCATTTATCATCATTCCATTAATCGTAATCGGTGCCACCATTTTAGGTGGTTTAGTAACATATCTATTCCCCGATTCTCGCGAACTCATTGATAAAATTTTCAATGTTGAACTTCCTGCGGAAGTATTAGATGCTTTTAATGCTAAATCGTTTGGAACTACATATATAATATCAGTGCTTGCAACATGGTATGAGATGGTTATTACCTCATTATTTGCCGTTGTATATTTCAAGAAAAATAAGGCATTGATGGCTATCATTCTCACATTTGCAGTATCTATGGTTACAGGTATTATCGGTGGCATTACCGGTTTTATTATTGGATTTGACGAACTTAATAGCACCAATTCCACTCCTTTATCAATGGATAGTGCCTTAATATTCTCCATTATACTCACAATGATATTTAATATAGCAATGACCTACTTTACAGTACGAACTATTAAATATCGTCAAGTATAACCATCTGCAAAAATTTTAGGTTATGGGAAAGAGTACTAATATTAATACAATTAACACCCCCATGAGCAATAGTTTTTCATGGAAGCGAGTAAAAATCTTATCTAATTTTTATCTACCAGTTACAAAACATCAAATGATAATCTATGCCATTGCAGCATTTGTTATCTCTATCAGTTCAATTTTTCTCGCTCAACAAAACACATATTATCCCCTCATACTTATGGCTGGGGGGTACACAGCTCTTATCTATTCAGTATATTGGTGCCCTATGGTATTCTCTGTCAAAAAATACGATTTCACAGAAGCATCTTTGCCAATATCTGGGAATGAAAAAATTGCGTATTACTTCTCATATTCATTTATTATAATTCCATTAATCGTAATTTGTGCATTTCTTTCAGGGGTATTCGCAATGTGTCTATTCCCTAATTATCGCGAGTTTATTAATGCCGAAATAGCAAATGTGTTCAATTCTCAACAATTTGTAGGCATAAATATTATCCATCAAATTTCAATATGGTATGGAATGGTTATATCTACTCTTTTTTCAATGATATATTTTAAGAAGAATAAAGTTTTCATGGCAATTATTTTTACTATTATCATTGTACCATTGTTTGGAACTGACGGTGTTAGTGGATTTATAGATGGCTACATCAACGCACGAACTATCAAATTAGTAACGCCATCTATAAACTACATTATCACTACCTCAATCATTTTAACCTCTATTTACAGTGTTATTATGACATATTTCACCGCTCGAACCATTAAACGTCGCGAATTCTAAAAAGTATTTTATTTATGGATTTCAAAAATAACAAACCCATATATCAACAAATCATCGACTACTGTTTCAACAAAATACTCGCACAAGAGTGGGTTGAAGAGGGAAAAGTGCCATCTGTGCGAGAACTTGCCATGGAATTGTCGGTTAACACTCACACTGTACTAAAAGCTTACGAATACCTCCAAGCCGAAGAGATTATCTATGCCAAACGTGGTCTTGGATTCTTCTTAGCTCCTGATGCAACTGCACATGTCAATACTGTTCGCCGCGAGGAATTTTACGAAACGATACTCCGAGAATTGTTTAACGAAATGGATCGATTACAAATTTCAATCGATGATATAATAATCCATTATAACAATCGAAAATAGAAACAGCAATTCTACTTATGGACAAAAGCATTTGCCACAAAAGCAGATGCTTTTGCCATTTATGGAATGTATCCTCAACAAAAAGGTCAAAAAGTTGCACATTTGGGTTTATTTTGTTTTCTTTGTATTTATTAAATCAGCTTTATTATAAAATTCATTGCGATGAAAGAAAAATTACTTGAAATTTACTCTCAAAGTTTCAAAGATAATTGGGAATTACCAGCATTAACCAACTATATCACGAAAAAAACAATTTCATACGGTGAATTTGCCAAATCTATAGCGAGATATCATCTGTTATTCAATGAATGTGGGATTAAGCAAGGTGATAAAATTGCTCTTTTAGGCAAAAATACGCCCGAATGGATTCAAATATTTTTTGCAACAATCACATACGGAGCTGTTATTGTTCCTGTTTTGAACGATTTCAACCCACAAGACGCTCAGCACATTGTAAATCACTCCGATTCAGTGCTGTTATTCACCGATTCCGGCATTTGGGAATCAATTGACTTTGACAAACTACCGAAAATAAAAGCTGCATTTTCTATTACTGACGGAGAACTTCTTGCTGAGAGTGAAAAGTCAAACGATTCAGTGCTTAATGCAATGCGTAATCTCTCAAGCATTTTCAACGCTAAATATCGCAATGGATTTCGTCGCGAAGATATAAAGTATCCAAAAGTAGATTCCAATGCCCTTGCCGTTATCAATTACACCTCAGGCACAACAGGCTTTTCTAAAGGGGTTATGCTTTCATATAACAACCTTTGTGGAAATGTGATATATGGCATCAATGCAAATCTTCACTTCAGAGGCTCTCGATGCGTATCATTCCTTCCACTGGCCCATGCTTATGGCTGTGCCTTTGACATGCTCGTACCATTAGCTGTAGGTACACACATCACGCTATTGGGCAAACTGCCGTCTCCAAAGATTCTAATCAAAGCGATGAATGAGGTTCGTCCCAACTTGATTATTTGCGTTCCTCTTATTCTCGAAAAGATTTATCGCAAACAAATTGTACCAATGATTACAAAACAAACCATTCGTTGGGCTCTTGCAATTCCGTTAATCGACACCGCAATCTACACTCAAATACGCAAAAAACTCATAGAAGCATTTGGTGGCAACTTCGAAGAAATAATCGTGGGGGGAGCTCCACTTAATAAAGAAGTAGAAGATTTCCTTCACAAAATAAAATTCCCTTTCACTGTTGGATATGGCATGACCGAATGCGGACCTCTTATAAGCCATACTCCATGGCGTGAATTTATCCCAACATCATCAGGTCGCACCCTACCCGGAATCATGGAGGCTAAAATTCTTAGTAGCGACCCCGAGAATATCCCCGGTGAAATATTTGTGAGAGGAGAAAATCGCATGCAAGGATATTATAAAAATCAAGAAGCAACCGACTTAGTGCTCGACAAAGACGGGTGGTTGCATACCGGAGATATGGGTACACGTTCAGCCGACGGCACTATATTTATCAAAGGACGTTCAAAAACAATGATTTTATCGGCAAATGGACAAAACATTTACCCCGAAGAAATCGAATCGAAACTCAATAATATGCCTTACGTTGCCGAAAGCCTTATCGTTGAACGAAACAATCGCCTTGTAGCCCTTGTTTATCCCGATTACGAAGCAATGGACGCCAATGGGCTTGGTGCCTACCAACTACGTGAGGTTATGGAACAAGTGCGTAAAGACCTTAACAAACTCGTTGCTCCATACGAACAAATTGAAAAAATTCAACTCATCGCCAACGAATTTGAGAAAACCCCAAAACGCTCAATTAAACGCTATCTTTATAACGCATAAAATTAAAAAACAATAGCCGAGGTCTTAACATATAGATTTCGGCTATTTTCAATTAAAAATATTGCCTTTGAGCTTTAAGTTATTGGCTATATCAAGAAAATATTGTAACTTGCAACAAAATTCAAAAAACAACATAATATGAAGAAATATCTCGTCACCGGAGCTGCCGGTTTTATAGGAGCAAACTTTGTAAAATACATCTTAAAAAAATGGGGAAACGATATTAAGATTGTAATCCTTGACGATTTGACATACGCCGGAAACCTCATGACTATCAAAGATGAGATTGAACTAAGTAATGTAACATTCATAAAAGGCGACATAGGAAATCAAGAATTAGTTACCGAAATAATAGCATCGCACGACCCTCACTATATTGTAAACTTTGCCGCCGAATCTCACGTTGACCGAAGTATTACAAATCCACGCCTATTCCTTGAAACAAATATTCTTGGCACTCAAAATTTACTTGATTGTGCTCGCAAAGCTTGGTTTGAAGGAAAAGACGAAAATGGCAATAATAAATATAAAGAAAACCGTAAGTTTTTACAAATAAGCACTGATGAGGTATATGGTTCACTTGCCAAAGATTTTGCTCAAGCACAACCATTATCTGTAAGCAACGAAGTAAAACAAGTAATAGAAGGACGCGACAACCTCAAAACCTTTGGGTCTCTTTTCTTTACCGAAGCGACACCTTTGGCTCCACGATCGCCCTATTCTGCAGCAAAAACCGGAGCTGACCTTATCACTCTTGCATATCACGAAACTTATGGAATGCCTATTAACATCACTCGTTGTAGCAACAACTATGGTCCATACCACTTCCCCGAAAAACTTATTCCATTAATTATCAAAAACATTCTTGAAGGGAAAAAGCTTCCGGTATATGGCAAAGGCGAAAATGTACGCGACTGGTTATATGTTGAAGACCACGCCAAAGCTATCGACATGGTATTACGAGATGGCAAAATAGGCGAGATATACAACGTTGGTGGATTCAATGAAGAACAAAATATTGATATTGTAAAGACTGTGATTTCAATAATTGCACGCATTATGAAAGAGGAGCCTCAATATCAATCTCTACTATCATGTCAGATAGATGACATCAATGAAGAATTAATCACATTTGTTGCCGACCGTCCCGGACACGACATGAGATATGCCATTGACCCAACAAAAATCGCAGTAGAATTAGGTTGGTATCCCGAAACTCCATTCACGATAGGTATTGAGAAAACCATTCGATGGTATCTCGACAACCAAGCATGGGTTGAAAGCGTAGCTTCAGGAGACTATCAAAAATACTACGAACAAATGTATCACAATCGTCAATAATAAATTATCATGAAAGGAATTGTACTTGCAGGTGGCTCAGGCACTCGTCTATATCCTATTACAAAAGGAATTTCAAAGCAATTAATCCCGGTGTATGATAAGCCGATGGTTTATTATCCTATATCGGTACTTATGCTTGCCGGCATAAAAGAGATACTTATTATATCTACTCCCACCGATCTACCTATGTTCAAACGCTTGCTCGGTGATGGGAGTGAATTGGGAGTAAAATTTGAATACGCTGAGCAACCTCGCCCCGAAGGTCTTGCACAAGCATTCATCATTGGCAAAGAATTTATTGGGAACGACGATGCTTGTCTTGTTCTCGGCGATAACATATTCTACGGGCAAGGCTTTACTACCATGCTTGTTGACGCTTTGCGATTAGCTAAAAATAACGAAGCTACAGTATTTGCATATCCTGTATTAGACCCACAACGATATGGAGTGGTTACACTCGATGAGAATGGAAAAGCCATTGAAATTGAAGAGAAACCTACGAATCCTAAGTCGGATAAAGCTGTTGTGGGATTGTATTTCTACCCCAATGATGTCGTAAAAATCGCATCTGAAGTGAAACCTTCTGCTCGTGGAGAACTCGAAATCACAAGCGTAAACGAAGCATATATGAAACAAGGTAGATTAAATGTAAAATGCTTTGGTCGTGGATTTGCATGGCTCGACACCGGCACAATTGACTCTCTAATGGAAGCATCAAGTTTCATAGAAGCTATCGAGAAACGCCAAGGGTTAAGAGTGGCCGCTCTTGAAGAAATAGCATTTCGTCGTGGTTTTATTGATGCTCAACAACTACGCAAACTCGCTGAGCCAATGAAAGCTAATGAATATGGACAATATTTATTGAGATTAGCAGACAGTGGCAATTAACAAGGCTCACATAATTGAATTACCAAAAGTTGCCGACCCTCGTGGCAACTTATCGTTTATTCAAAATAGCGACCAAATCCCTTTTGACATTAAACGTGCTTATTGGATATATGATGTTCCGGGAGGTATGTTTCGCAATGGACATGCTTTTTGCTCGCAACATGAATTTATCGTTGCTCTTTCGGGCAGTTTCGACATTGTATTAAACGATGGCAACGAAGAACGCCGCATTCACATGTCACGTTCATATTATGGTTTATACGTTCCTCCAATGACTTGGCGTGAGATTGTCAACTTCTCCACCAATTCTGTTGCTATGGTTCTATCTTCAACATTATATGATGAAGATGACTATATTCGCGACTTTGAACAATTCAAAAAACTCTGCAACAATGAAAAATAACCATAGCATTTCATTATTGAGCGATTGCCAAGTCATCGAACTTCCTCGACATCGCCATGAGAATGGTTCTTTATCGGTCGTTGAAAATAGTCGTGATTTTCCTTTTGAAATTAAACGTGTGTTCTATCTCTATGATGTCCCAGGAGATTCAGAACGTGGAGGACATAGTCATTACGAAGGAGAAGAACTTATCATTGCTGCAAGTGGAAGTTTTGATATTACTTTAACTGATGGGCACTCCACACACACATTCAGCCTTAATCGCCCATATCGAGCATTATACATTCCTGCCGGAGTGTGGCGAAGCATTGATAACTTCTCTTCAGGTTCGGTGTGCTTGGTTCTCACTTCTGAGAAATACTCCGAAGCTGATTATGTGCGTGATTTTGACAAATTCAAAACACTAACTGCAATCAAAGAACCTCGTTAAACCATTTTTCAAAATAACAATAATTGAATAGCATCGCACTCCATAGGCTTTTGCAATGTTAACATTATACTTTTACGCTGCGACCAGCCTTGAGTATAGTTTCTGATTTTTAGAGTTGCCAATCCCACACAATTTGATGCAAGACTCCGCAATTGTAATAATACATCTGAAAGTGATTTTATCCCTTGCATTTTAACCTTAGCCACCACAATTCCTCTCTGTGATAGTGTAGCATAAACCTCATCTTGTAAATTTATCGTTGCCATTATTATTATTGTTTGTACAACAAATTTACACCCTAATATGAGCAACTATTTTACACATGAGTGCTAATCAAATCAAAACAACAAGCCTTTAATAAAAAAAGAATAGCCCACTTTCACAAGCAGTCTATCCAATCCTATAATTTGCTTATTTGCTATAAATTATATAAACACTAATCTTTTAGAACAATACAAACTTACTAATAATTAATTTACAATTCTACAAATAAACCCAATAATTAAGAATAAATAACAATTTGTAGCCTCTTTCTTTCCATATATCCCACATTTTCAATCATATTTACATGATTATTGATTAAAAATTACGATATTGCAATAGTTTTTTTGTAATTTTGCAGAACAAAATGAATAAACATAAAACTTTATTTATCAACATATAAAATTATCTACTAATGAGACTAATTATTGAACCAAACTACGAAGAAGTATCTCGTTGGGCTGCTAATTACGTAGCATCACGCATCAATGCTGCAAACCCCACTGCCGACAAACCTTTTGTTCTCGGTTGCCCTACAGGTGGATCTCCACTTGGAATGTACAAAAACCTTATCAAACTTAATAAAGAGGGAAAAGTTTCATTCAAAAACGTTGTTACTTTCAACATGGATGAATATTGTGGCATTCCTCAAGACCACGAACAAAGCTACCACACTTTCATGTGGACCAACTTCTTTAATCACATTGATATTCTTCCCGAAAATGTAAACATTCTTAATGGAAATGCCGAAGATCCTATTGCTGAATGTCAACGTTTCGAAGACAAGATTCAATCATACGGAGGTATCGACTTGTTTATGGGTGGCGTAGGTCCTGACGGACACATTGCATTCAATGAACCCGGCTCTGCATTGACTTCAAAAACACGTATGAAAACCCTCACTCAAGACACTATCATTGCAAACTCACGCTTCTTTAACAACGACGTTAACCAAGTTCCCAAAACTGCACTAACAGTTGGTGTTGGCACAGTAATGGCAGCAAAAAGCGTAATGCTCATCGTTAACGGCTATAACAAAGCTCGTGCTTTGCGTCATGGCGTCGAAGGTGGAATCAGCCAAATGTGGACTATTTCAGCTCTCCAAATGCACCCAAAAGCAATCATCATCGCTGACGAAGATGCTTGTGCTGAATTGAAAGTTGGCACATACAAATACTTCAAAGACATTGAAGGAGCAAACCTCAATCCCGATACTCTTTTATAATCTAACATAGATTTCTAAAAAACAAAACAAGGCGGTGAGTCATCATCGCCTTGTTTGCGTTATATACTCTTATATAGAACCAACATAGCAAAAGGGCAACTGCAAATTAAGGCAAGGAGATGGTTCAAGATTGAAATTTCAGTCTATTAAAGTTGGGCTTACTGGTCAAATAACACCTAACGGTAGAGTTCTATTTGTTTTATTAGCCAAGAGAGACCTTAGATAATGTTGGCTCCTCATATCATAACGTATCATTACAGACTAATAACAAAACAACCCCAAGCTAAAGCTCGGGGTTGCTATTATTCAAAATATTTTCTATTGAAAATTATTTCTTTTCGAGAGTACAGATACTTACACGGTTCCAAGAATCTTCTTCGAACATTTTACCGATACCTTGACCTGTAGCTTCGATACGGTCAGCAGCAATTTTGTAAGTTTTAACGAGCATAGTTTTAACAGCTTCAGCACGAGCAGCAGCAAGTTTTTCGTTCAATTCTTTGCTACCTTCTGGAGATGCATAACCTTTAACTACAACCTTAGAGTCAGCGTGGCTCTTAAGATAAGAAGCAATCATTTCTACGTTAGGTTTTTGGTCAGCAGCAATTTTAGAAGAACCAACTTTGAAGTAAACGTAACGTACGCTGTTAGTATTATCAACTTTTACTTCTTTAACAACTGGTTTTTCAGCAAGTTTTTTGTTGCAAGCAGCAAGATCAGCAGCAAGAGCAGCATTTTCAGCAGCAAGAGCTTTTACTTTACCATTGCAAGCATCGTTTTGTGCACGAAGGTCATTGATTTGAGCGTTAAGAGCATCAACTTCTGCTTGGTCGTAAGGTTTAACACATTTGAAACCTTTGTTTCCGAGGTGGAAAGTAAGACCAGCCATAAGGTTGAATTTAGCATAACGAGCGTCATATGAAGCTGAAGCAGATGATGAGCCATCTAATTTAAGATCATCGCTCATGTTCCAAGTTACAGAAGGTTTCAATGCAATTGTGATAAGTTTGCTAACATTGAAATTCAAGTTAAGACCAGCTTTTGTTCCAAAGAAGTTGTGGTCTGCACCGTAACCGGTTGCCCAGTTTGCTTTAGTATAGTTTTTGTCATAGTAACGACCCCAACCAGCACCAGCAACAGCTTCTACTTCGAAGAGAGTTGATTTGCATTTGCATGCACCGAAAAGCTTGTTAAGGTTGATTGCACCATAAACACCTGCATATTGATCGTCAAATACGTTTACACCAGTGTTATAAGAAGTATTGATACCCCAGTTACCTTCAAGACCAAGAGCAAGGATAGGAGTAACTTGCTTTTCGATTTCGATACCTACGATACCACGTACTTTACCAATTTCTGAAATTTCTTCAATAGGAGTTGTTCCACCACCTACTAAAGATACAGACCAATTGTCAAAAAATTTAGGAGCTTCAACAGCTTGTTGAGCTTGTGCTGACATTGCACCTAGTGCTACTGCAGCTAAAAGAATAACTTTTTTCATCTTGTGTATAGTTAATAAAATTAGTTTAATTTCAGCACAAAGATATTACAAATGTGCATAACTACAAAATTTACTCTCCAAAAAGAGGTTATTTAATGAATTTTTGTTACAATTTTAACTTAAACCATACCAATTTTGTCCTTATTTACGCAGAATCTGCTTATTTCATGGATATAAATATAGTTTTCACTTCAACCAGAAATCGGCAATTGAGTTCGTTTATAGTTACACATTATAATTTATAACATCAAATGTTTTGATTAACAAATTCTTCAAATTCTGCTTCTGTCATATAACCTACTTGTGAAACGGTTTCACCATTAGGTTTAATAATTACAATCATCGGTATTGATTGTGCATTATATTTCATTGCTACATCTTGCCATTTGTCAACATCAACCGAAATAAAAGTAGCACTATTTGCATTTTTCTTCGCAACAGACTCAAAATTAGGTGCAAATTTTTGGCATGGACCACACCACACAGCATTAAAATCAACAATTACAGGTTTATCTTTTACCTCAAGTTGAGCAACATCGGTCAACACCACTACCGCATTTCCTGCAGAATCGACAACAGCTTCAACCACTTCTTCACTAACTACATCTACCGAATCAGACGCAGTTTTATCAGCACTACTTCCTGCACAGCTACTCATTATAGCCATGGCAAAAATCGAATAAAAAATAGTTTTCTTCATAAAAACACTTAAATTATAAAATTAATATTACATTATTTCACATTCAACAATACTTTCAACAAATAATCAACCAAATTTGTTCATGCATTACAATATTTTTCTAAAACAACCTATGATTTTCAACACAAATATAGTAAATATCTCTATAAAAAAGAATGAATGAGGAAAAATAATGATGGTAACACTGGCGTTCAATGACTTATGAGAACTTACGATAAAAACCTCTCCAAAGCAAAAATACAAAAAAAATGAAAGGTAATAAAGGCGAACAGTTTGCAAATCATTACCCGATAACTAAGTAAAGTTTTTCTTTGTATCGTCTCATTTCATCGTTCTGCACCACTTTACTTACAGACACTTAACCTACTAACAATTAAACTCGTAATCCAAAAAACTTAGACTATGAGAGGCAGAGAGGCATTTGTAACGGTCGAAATGATACGCAATGCCTATTAGGACATTGGAACAGAGTAAAAAAACATTGCTCGGTGCATTTGATAAGGACAACGAAGACTAAAGACAATATTGTCCCGAAGATTTGTTGTAAAAATGTGCAAAATAACAACCCTATACAAGATATTTTGCTTAACTTTGTGTGTTAATTTATAATTGAATAACTGCAGAAACGATGTTTAACAAAATTAAAATAGAGCGATTCAGAGGCATAAAGTATGCTTCTATAGAAGGTCTTAAACAGATTAATCTTTTCTTTGGAAAGAATAATTGTGGAAAGTCTTCTTTGTTGGAGTCTTTGTTTTTAGCAAGTGGAGTATCAAATCCGTTGCTTCCAATCTATGTTAACATTATGCGTGGTTATGGCAAGGCTCGCTTAAACGATTTAGAGTTAGAATTTTATAATTTAGACTCCACTCTACCAATCCACATCAAATTAGAGAACGAAGAAAAGCGTGATTTGAAAATAACTCTTTTTGAACAGAATCAGAATAATGTATCCTTAAAAACCGATGAAGCTAATATTCTTTCAAATGTAGAGGAAGGCAAATATGGCATGAAACTTGACTTCGCGATTAATGATAAAACATTTGCTTCAGAAGTACATTTTGATTCAACAAATTCGAATGATGCAACTCGTATCATTCCAAAGGATTATGAAGAACCATTACGATGTACATATTTAAGTCCCAAATATGATTTTAACGCATCAATTCAAGGGTTAAAAAATATCCTTCAAAATAAAGATGAACATTTTATTGTAGAAGGACTTAAATTAATAGAACCTCGTGTGAAAGACTTTATCTATACAGATAAAGAAATGCTTGTTGATGTTGGTTTGTCAAAACGTATTCCTGTTAACATGATGGGAGATGGTGCAAGAAAGATTGTCTCTCTACTAACAGCGGTATATGATTGTAGAGATGGAGCCTTACTTATTGATGAGATAAGTAACGGTTTTCATTATTCAGTAATGTGTAACTTGTGGAAAGTCCTTATAAATGCAGCTATCATAAACAATACTCAATTATTCATAACAACTCATGATGTTGATTCTATAAAAGGGCTACGCGATGCTGCTCTTGAAAGTTATAAAGACATTGTTGCTGCCTTTAAATTATTGAAAACAAATGACGATGAATTAAAGGCATATCACTATTCTATAGAAAGTCTAGACTATTCTATTAACCAAGAAATTGAAGTCAGGTAATATGACTAAGATTTTCATTGAGGCTAAAAGTAAGGATACTTCTGAATGCCATTTCCTTCAAACGATTATAAATATCATTTTCCCTAAAATGAACGTTGAATTTATACCGATGAATGGCATCGGCAATTTGTTCAAAGAAGCAATTCTTAATCAAATAAAAATAGCACAGGAAAATGGAGAACAAGTAATCGTTTTCGCAGATGCTGACACTATAACAAAAAAATATGGATATATTAAGCGAAAGAATGAAATAGACAATGGAATGAAGGCTAATGCAGTATCATTTGATTACTTCCTATATCCAAATAATCAAGATGATGGAGATATAGAAATCCTTATGGAAGCTACAACTCGCAAAGACCTGCATCCAATATTCTTTGATTGCTTTAATGACTATGAAACATGTGTATCTAGTGCTAAAGATGAATCTGGAGTTTCTAAATATAATGTACCTAGTCTAAAAAACAAATTGCATACTTATATGGCCGCACAGAAATTGACTCGGAAATATCGTGATAGATTAGGAAAAGGAGACTGGTTATTTGAAAACAAGGATTATTGGGATTTAGATATTGATGCATTAAAGCCCTTAAAAGAATTTCTTGCTATTAATCTTAAATAAGATATAGTATGACACCCTCTTTTGACCATAATTATGTACTTCCTCCTTATGCTGGAGACAATCCAACACATAGGTCTATACAATAAAATCTTTATTTTATCTTTCAAAAATACATTAAATTAATACAATCCACTTTTTCACTATTAAATCACAAAATATATCGAATTTTGATGTAACTTTGCAACAAGACTTCTCATACAGAAAAAGTTAACATTAAAAATGTTAGAATCAATAAAAAAATTAGCACTTATATATATTCTTTTTGTGGCTATTTTCGTCATACAAAAGCCTATTTTTATATTATTCCACAACGATCTCTATCATAACATTACTTTTCTCGACCTTTTTTATATAATTTACAACGGGCTACCTCTTGATTTATTAACATCAGCCTACCTATCAATAGTCCCCGGAGCAATATTAATTGCCCCATTTTGGGTCAAACGCAATACTATTATAAAACGACTGTTTTATACCTATTTTTTTACAGTTTCGCTAATAATAGCCACAGTTTTATGTCTTGACATTGCTCTTTATGGATATTGGGGATTTCGCCTTGACATGTCCCCCATCTTCTACTTATCCACATCTCCCAGTGCAGCTCTTGCCAGTGCCCCAATATACTACTACATTATAGGCATTATATCTTCAATATCTATTACATTTGGCTTAACATACATATTTCTGTTATTTACAACTAAGCATAAGAATGAGCGAGTAACCGCAAATATTAAAGCAAAAATTTGCTGCTCCACAATTCTATTACTTCCTATAGGAGCTTTATTTATCCCCACCCATAAAAGCATCAAAATCAATGATTCCAATATCCCCCCTCTAAACTCCGGCTCAGTTTACTTTAGTCCAAAGCAAGAATTAAATCACGCAGCAATAAATCCGTTATTCAGCTTTGCTCACTCGGCTTTACACCAAAACAAATTTTCATCACAATTCCAATACTTTAGCTCCGAGGAAGCAGACCAAATTTACTCCTCATTTGACAAACACAGCTCCATTGATAGCACTATTTATATCTTAAACAAAAAACGCCCCGATATATATTTAATAATCTTGGAAAGTTTTTCTCAACATCTTCTAAACATCAGGAACGACAATCAACCAATTGTTCCCCATCTCAACGCTCTCGCAAGTCAAGGCATATTTTTCAGTAATTTTTATGCCTCAGGTCGCAGAACTGAACGATGCATTCCTGCCATATTGAGTGCATACCCTGCTCAGCCCACCACAAGCATCATGAAATATGCAAATAAAACCGACAATTTACCATCACTTGCTAAATCATTAAAAAAAGCGGGTTGGGAAACCTCTTATTATTATGGCGGTGATGCCAATTTTATCAACATGCATGCTTATCTCATTTCATCTGGATTTGAAACAATCATAAGCGACAAAAATTTTCCTGATAGCGAACACTATAGCAAATGGGGTGTTCATGACCACGTTGTTTTTAATAAATGCGTCAACGACATCGTAAAAAACAAAAAAAATAAACCTCAATTTAGAGTAATACAAACGTCAAGTAGTCATGAACCATTTGAGGTCCCATATCAACGGCTATCAAACAATATTGCAAATGCTTTTGCCTATACTGATAGTTGTTTGGGGGAATTTATTTCAAAATTAAAGCTACATGGCAAATGGGAGCAATCATTAGTCATCATAACTCCCGACCATTTCGACGCATACCCTATCGACATAACAAAATTTATAGATAAACATCATATCCCATTAGTTTTCACCGGAGGTGCAATAAAACAACCCATGAATATAACCAACATTGGTTCTCAAACCGACATTGCGGCGACATTATTACATCAGTTAGATATACCTCATAATGAATTTATTTTCAGCAAAAACATTTTAGACGCAAATACATCTCATTATGCATTCATATCTTCTCCCACTCTTTTTGGCTTCATTGATAAAGATGGGCATGTTATGTTTAGCTATGAAGCGAATAAAATTATAGAAACAAGTGGCACTGATTCTATCTCCCATCTAAATAATGCAAAAGCTTTTATTCAAAAATTATATAATGACTTAGATAAACGATAACAATATAACCAAAATTAAAATATGCTTGACTTTTTAATCGATTTA
Organism: uncultured Muribaculaceae bacterium; assembly: GCA_904502025.1. Taxonomy (GTDB): domain Bacteria; phylum Bacteroidota; class Bacteroidia; order Bacteroidales; family Muribaculaceae; genus RGIG4079. The sequence continues at coordinate 31,135 of CAJGDJ010000011.1, read as the reverse complement.
GACACTCAAGTTTTACTATTTTTCAATAGTTTTCATTCAACTTTCTTTGACTATTTTATGATGACATTTACAGGGAAAGCTATTTGGATTCCAATGTATGCATCAATTATATATATTCTTTTTCGTCGTTTTGGGTGGAAAATCGCATTATGCTACACATTATCCATACCAATCGTGATTTTATGTGTTGACCAACTATGTGCCTCATTAATACGTCCTTTAGCTGAAAGGCTTCGTCCCACTAATTTAGAAAATCCAATAAGTGCATTTGTCCACATCGTTGATGGTTATCGAGGAGGGAAATATGGATTCCCATCTTGCCATGCGGCCAACTCGTTTGCTCTTGCCACATTTCTCTCATTCCTATTTGCGAAACGCCGATTTACGATTTTCATATTTACATGGGCCTTGATAACATCTTACTCTCGCATGTATCTTGGTGTTCATTATCCCGGAGACTTACTCGTTGGTGCAATAATAGGTAGTGTGATTGGATACATTATTTATTGCATCGCAGAACAAGTTGCTAAGCAGATATCAACACCTCGCAATGTTGAGTCTCAAAACGAATATGCACACTTTTCAATAAAAGGAACAACAATAATTTATCAATTACCCGATATAATGATTGCGATAGGATTGACAACTTCCCTATCAATCATCGCTTACTCATTTATTGCTTGGTTGTAAAATTTCAAACGAATTATTTTTACTAAAAGCAACAATCATTACATAGTTCGAAATAACAATATTATTTTCTTATAGTAATAATCTCACAACGACTTCTTATTAAACATCTTTATTATTCAATAACCCCATTTTATTATGAGAAAGTATTTTTTAATTGCATCTATTTCGTTATTAGCACTCTCTCTTTTATAACTTCGTGCGATGACATTCTTGGAGATCAATATCATTGCGTCGATGAATTTGGCAATACTATAGAATATTATACTCATATTTTGGGGGTTGAGACATGAGCAGAATTATCTATGAAATTTAATGAAAATTGTTACTAATTTCATCATATTGAACTAAATTAATAAATACATTATCTATTTACTATACATTTTTAAGCCCATTTCTTGCCATTTACAAGAAATGGGCTTAAAAAAAACAACCATTTATAGAAATTTTTAAAATAATTATTTAACTTTGCACATCTAACAAAACACTAATTGCCTATGAATATATAACAATTTTTAGTATTTACATATAAATTGGAAAAGCGTATTCGCTATATTCTTGTTCTTGAAACTTAGGAACTTTCACGAGCTACCAAGAGTAAAGCAATGACGCTCACGCCATAGGCGTGGGCTTTACTCGTTAATTTGGTAGCATGGTATCCTAAGACCTCAAGAACTAATATTCGAGTTTCGTCCACGTTTTTTTTGTATATACAAATACATTCTTATAATACGGACGACTATTTATTTTTTATCAACTATTAATATTATTTATTATGAAAAAGTATATTTTTATCTCAGCTGTTGCGTTATTTGCATTTTCTTCATTTTTAGTTTCTTGTAGCGAGGAAGAAGAAGAAACTAAAATGTGTACTTGTGTTGAATATGACTATTACTATGGAGACACATACACAAAACAACTTAATCCCGCAAGTTTTGGGGCTAAATACTGCAGCGATTTAGCAATCAAACTTCGCATGGCAAATGACGACGAAGATTATTCATACGACTGTTATTAATCCAATAATATAAATTGCACATAGTCAATTTATATAGTAAAAAAAGAGGGGAAATGAATATATACAACCTAAAAATCCCCTCTTTTTACATATAAAAACCAACAAATGAATAAACGAATCGAAATCGAATCATATATATTAGGTCTTATATTCCTAATCTCAGGCTTTATTAAAGCGACTAATGCATCTCTCTTTATCTCAACAATTGAAGCATATAATATTGGGATATTAACCGTTTTTGCTCCTTTGGTTATTATAATTGAAGTATATTTAGGCTTATTATTTATTTTAAATAAGCACAAATCTCATATTGCAATTATTGGAGGTTCATTCTTTTTTTTAGTTACATCAATTTTCCTTTATGGCTGGCTATTCAATGGTGTTACTGATTGCGGTTGTTTTGGTAAATTATCTATCTTAGACAATTCCCCATGGTTCACACTATTAAGAAATATCATTTTAATTAGCATGTGTTTTGATATTTATTTCAATAACAAGATTATCAAAACAACTAGCATTAAAGCCCTAAACGTAAAAAACATTACTATTACATGTTCCCTCGTTTTATGTGCTTTTATGAGTGGATATACATCTAAAGCACTCAAAATCAAATCTCAAAAACAATTTGAACCGATACCTATCAGCAACAGTGAGCTACCAAATCTAATTTCAACTTCTCCCGATTCGACTTACTTAATTTTTGCATTCTCATACAAATGTCCCCATTGCATCAACTCAATAAGCAATCTAAACCATTATGAAAAAAGTGGCATTGTCAATAAAGTTATAGCCCTTGCCGTTGAAAACAAGCAATTACAAAATGAATTCAACGACTTTTTTAATCCCACCTTTAAGATAAAGCATATTGAAAAACAAAAATTACATAAACTAACCAAAGCGTTCCCTGTAGCTTATTTCATCAGAAACGACTCTATTATTGACATTGTTTCAGGAGAATTGCCATCAGCCTTTTTATTCAAAAAACATATTACACCTGAATAACAACACAAAATCACTGACCCCTACTGATAATCAATTATTTTTTCCCAATCAATTCAAGTGCCTCTTGAAAGGCATTTTGTGGGGATAATAATTTCAATTCGGTGTCTCGTTTATACCATGTGAGTTGTTTTTTTGCATATACGCGTGTATTTTTCCCTATGCGTGCAACTGCCGTTTCAAAATCCATCAAACCATCAAAATAGGCAAACATCTCTTTATATCCGACTGTATTTAATGAATTAAGATGACGCAAATGAAACACCGAACGAGCCTCCTGCTCTAATCCAGCTACCATCATTGCATCAACACGATGATTAATGCGTTCAAACAGCTTCTCACGTTCATAATTCAACGCCATTTTTATAATTCGAAATGGTCGTTTTTTGACTTTTCCTGTTCTCAATGACGAATACGGAACTCCAGCTTGCATAATTATCTCAATTGCATGAACCAACCTTTTATGGTTATTCAAATCGACTTGATTGTAATATATTGGATCAAGTTTAAGCAACATGGTGCGAAGCAACTCAATTCCACCCTCATGATACATCGCCATCGCTTTTTCTCGAATTTCGGGAGTTATCGTAGGGAGTTCATCAATTCCCTTCGTTACTGCATCAACATACATCATTGACCCACCACACATTACCACATAATCATTCTCTTTCCACAATTCAGGCAACAGTTGCAACACCTCTTCCTCATATTGTGCTGCACTATAATAATCTTCGAGAGAAAGAGTCCCTACAAAATGATGTGGCACCAATGCCAGTTGCTCAGTAGTAGGTGCTGCTGTTCCTATTGGTATTTCACGATAAAGTTGACGAGAGTCGGCCGATAAAATATGGCACCCGTAATTGAGTGCCAATTTTATAGCCAAATCAGTTTTACCCGACCCTGTCGGTCCGGTAACAACGATTAATGTTTTATTACGATTTACGCTCTGCAACGAGTTTTACAATTTCAACAATTACTTGAGTTGCTTTTTCCATTGATGGAATAGGAACAAACTCATAACGTCCATGGAAATTCAATCCTCCGGCAAAAATATTGGGACAAGGAAGACCTTTGAATGAAAGTTGAGCACCATCAGTACCCCCACGAATGGGAACTACTTTAGGAGTAACCTCTGCATTACGCATTGCTTGTTCGGCAATTTCAATCACATGCATTACAGGCTCAATCTTTTCACGCATATTATAATATTGATCTTTTAACTCAAGCGAGGCACAATCGGGAAATTCCTTATTAATTTTACGGGTTAAATGCTCAAATTCTTTTTTACGACGCTCAAAACGGTCTCGGTCGTGATCACGAATAATATAAGTCAATACAGCCTTTTCGACATCCCCCTCAATCCCTATCAAATGATAGAATCCTTCATACCCTTCGGTATGTTCCGGAGTTTCCCAACGAGGCAACATAATCGCAAATTGAGTAGCCACACGCAATGAGTTTATCATTTTATGTTTTGCATACCCGGGGTGAACATTTCGACCCTTGAATGTCACTTTCGCTACTGCAGCATTAAAGTTCTCATATTCAAGTTCGCCAATTTCTCCACCGTCCATTGTATATGCCCAATCGGCACCAAATTTTTGAACATCAAACTTATGAGCTCCAAGACCGATTTCCTCATCTGGATTAAATGCTATGCGAATATCTCCATGTTTAATTTCGGGGTGAGCCATAAGATACTCCATCGCAGTGAGAATCTCCGCAATACCTGCTTTATCATCAGCTCCAAGAAGTGTATTACCATCAGTCACAATCAAATCCTGTCCAGTGTAATGCAATAATTCAGGAAACTGAGTTGGCGACAATACAATCCCCTTTTCGGGATTGAGAATAATATCACTCCCATCATAGCTCTTGACAATGCGTGGATTCACATGACGACCTGACATATCGGGAGAAGTGTCAAGGTGAGCAATAAAGCCAATTGTTGGCACTTCATCAGCAGTATTTCCAGGGAGAGTTGCCATTAGATAACCATTTTCATCAAGCGACACATCTTTCAATCCAAGTTCTTTTAGCTTTTCTTCAAGATATTGAGCAAAAACCATCTGCCCCGGAGTTGAAGGGGTAAGATTAGTTAATTCATCACTTTGAGTGTCAAACTTAACATATTCAAGAAATCTATCTACTACATTCATTGTCTTAAGCAATTCAAGGTTAGTAAATTTATCAGTCTTATTTGTCAATAATTATTATGCAAAGATACTACAAAATCGCCTATTATTCAAATTTCGACCAATCGGTATTACGCATGTCGCCCGATTCGGCAAATTCATTGTGGAATGCAAATGCTGCCTTAAGGGTATGGGGAGTTTGTCCGCCCTTACCCAATTTGAGATAATCCCAAAGAAGTTGTTTATATTCGGGGTGTGCACAATTTTCAATAACTGCTTCAGCACGTTGCACAGGATCTTTACCACGAAGATCGGCAATACCTTGATCTGTAATAAGTACATCAACCGAGTGTTCACTATGGTCCAGATGCGACACCATTGGCACGACATTACTAATCAACCCACCTTTAGTAACTGAGGGGCAACTAAATACCGATAGATAAGCATTTCGAGTAAAATCACCCGAACCACCAATGCCATTCATCATCTTAGTTCCTAATACATGAGTAGAATTGATATTACCAAAGATATCAGCTTCAAGAGCTGTATTCATTGTGATAAGACCTAATCGGCGTACAATTTCAGGATTGTTTGAAATTTCTCCTGGACGAAGCAGAATCTTGTCGTGGAAGAAATCCATATTGTTAAATACTCTATCCATTGCATTGTCAGAGAATGTCAATGAACAAGTACTTGCAAATTTACATTTACCCATTTCCATCAAATCCACAACAGAGTCTTGAATAACTTCGGTGTACATTTCAAATTGAGGTATTTCCTTACTTTCGCCTAATCCGTGAAGCACTGCGTTTGCTACATTTCCCACACCCGATTGCATTGGTAGGAATTCTTTAGGCAGACGACCTGCTTTTAACTCAGCAAGAAGGAAGTTACACACATTTGCACCGATTTGCATCGTAACTGCATCTAAATCGGCAAAACCTTTAACCCCATCTTTAGCCGAAGTTTTAACGACACCGACAATTTTAGCAGGATCAACCTTCAATATAGGAGAGCCTATACGATCACTTGCTTTATAAATAGGGATTTCGCGACGATAAGGAGGATCTAATGGAAGGTATAAGTCGTGTAACCCACGCAACGTTTTAGGGAGAGCATCGTTTAACTCAACAATGATTTTATCGGCAAGAGCCGCAATTGTTGGAGAAATACCGACTCCTGTACCCAAAACAATTTCGCCGTCTTCATTAATATCAGCAGCCTCAATAATAGCCACATCAAGTTTCCCAAACACGCCATATCGCATTTTTTGTGCGAGTTCAGATAAGTGCAAGTCAAAGTAATGAGCATCGTGAGCATTAAGACGTTTACGAAGGTCGGCACTACTTTGATATGGGGTACGCATATTGATTGCATTTGCACGAGCAAGAGCTCCATCAACATGGTCGTTTGTTGATGCTCCGGTAAACATATTTACCTTAAAGTCACGTCCTGCTTCATGTTCTTTAATTGCTAATTCAGCAAGAGCTTCTGTAACAACTTTAGGAGTTCCCGATGCGGTAAATCCAGAGAAGCCTATACTATCACCATTTTTGATTTGCTCGGCAGCTTCTTGTGCCGAAATAAAATTCAATGCCATTTTAGAAAAATGTTTTAATGATATAGTTATGTTAAAATTTTGTTTTTAATATTTCGCTATCAATTATTGCACGCCTCCACCGTTCTACATCAACCTGAGATTCTTCATCTTCTCTCATTGCCATTGATGAGTGTACGTTTGTAATCGATTGTCCCTCTTGCTTAAATGTCGGCATTTCACTTTTTGGTTTTACATCGACTTTTGATTCTTCATCATAGAAGAATGGAGGGAAAATAGTTTTTGGATTCTTCTTGGCTTTGGCTTCAGTATTTTTGCGTTCTTTTTTTGCATCACCAATTATGGTCTTTACAATAAAGAACCCAATTATTAAAATACCTATAATTAATTTGGTAGAATCCATGGTTTTAGTAATTTTGCACAAAATTAGATAATTCTCGCTTCAAATACAAAGTTTTTTATGCATTCTTTTTGTAAGAAGGTTGAGAATTTTCATCATTTTGAACTAATTAGCTATGTCAGAAATCAAAAATGAACCAATAAACGCAACAACCGACCGTCTGCTTTTCATCGAAACATACGGTTGTCAAATGAATGTTGCCGACAGTGAAGTTGTTGCTTCAATAATGGATATGGCAGGTTATGCCGTTACCGACGACATCGAAAATGCCGACGCTATCCTCCTAAACACATGCTCTATTCGCGACAATGCCGAGCAAAAAATCGTATCGCGGCTTCAATATCTCGCCTCATTACGTCGCAAAGGTCGCAAACTCATTGTCGGCGTTATTGGGTGTATGGCAGAACGCGTGAAAGATTCACTAATCAACAATCATGGCGTTGATCTTGTTGCCGGTCCCGACTCATATCTTGATCTTCCCAATCTATTTGCATCGGCTGAAGCCGGAGAGAAAGCAATAAACGTGGAATTGAGCACAACTGAAACTTATCGCGACATTATTCCGTCACGAATCACAGGGAATCGCGTGAGTGGATTCATAAGCATTATGCGTGGTTGCAACAATTTCTGTTCATACTGCATTGTTCCTTATACACGTGGACGCGAACGCAGTCGAGAATCTCAAAGCATACTCAACGAATTAGCCGATTTGCAAGCAAAAGGGTTCAAAGAAGTTACCCTTCTCGGTCAAAACGTAAATAGTTACAATCATGTTGATGCCAATGGGAATACAACAAATTTTGCATCTCTATTGGCAATGATTGCCGAAGCCGCACCCAACATGCGAGTGCGTTTTACCACTTCACACCCTAAAGATATGAGCGACGAGATTATCGCAACTATCGCTCGCTATCCAAATATATGCAACCACATTCACCTCCCTGTGCAATCAGGAAGCAACTCGGTGTTGAAAAACATGAATCGCCGTTATACCCGTGAATGGTATCTCGATCGCATCGCTGCCATTCGTCGTGCAATCCCCGACTGTGGCATTTCGACCGATATGTTTACAGGTTTCTACAATGAAACCGAAGAGGATTTTCAACTCACTCTCGATCTTATGCGTGAAGTTGAATTTGACGCTTCTTTTATGTTTAAGTATTCTGAACGTCCAGGCACTATGGCTTCTAAACACATGCCCGACAATGTTCCCGAAGATGTGAAAATAGATCGACTTAATCGCATGATTGCTCTGCAAAACGAGCTTTCTTTAGAATCTAACCGTCGCGACATCGGAAAAGAGTTTGATGTATTAGTTGAGGGTATATCTAAACGTAGCAAAGACCAATTTGTAGGACGAAATCAACAAAACAAGACTCTCGTATTTCCTCGTGGCAACTACCGAGTAGGCGACACTGTGAGAGTGAAAGTTATCGAAGCATCATCGGCAACCCTCATCAGTGAGTTAGTTGAAGACTAAAACGGAAAGAGGACAACATTTTCACTTATGAAAGAAAAGCTATGGAATAGAAACTACATAGCGGTATGCACTGCAAACTTTCTGCTATTTTTTGCATTCTACCTTTTGTTGCCAATGTTGCCACTCTATTTGCGCGACACATTTAACTCCAATCGACAGTTGATTGGCTTCATTCTTTCGGGATATACTATTACAGCCCTTTTAATTCGTCCTTTTGGCGGTTTTATCGTGGATAGTTTCCCACGCAAACAGGTGCTGTTGATATGCTATTTTCTGTTTTTAATCTTTTTTGCAGGATATATAGTAGCAGGGACTGTTTTGCTGTTTGCTATTATTCGCAGTCTTCATGGATTAGCCTTTGGTGCCGTTACGGTAGCTAACAGCACAATGGCTATTGATGTATTACCCTCATCACGACGTAACGAAGGTATTGGCTATTATGGAGTAAGTAACAACCTCGCAATGGCTATAGGACCATCAATCTCAATGTACCTCTATGACCACCATTTCGATGCCAATATCGTATTCATAATTTCACTTGTGGCAGCAGCAATAGGGTTAGCATGCAATGCTTCAATAAAAGCACCCGCAAAAGAAATCACTATTAATAAACAACCTATCTCGCTCGATCGCTTTATTCTCACCAATGCCACTCCTGAGGTATTGATGGTCGTGTTTTTCTCATTTGCCTACGGCATTCTATCCACATATCTTGCCATTTACGGCAAAGATGAAATAGGGATTGAGAATGGCAGTGGACTATTCTTTACAATCCTTGCCATAGGACTGATTTCGGCACGAATATTCTCTGCTCAATGGGTAAAACGAGGACTGCTCACTCTCAACATTGGCACAGGCATGATTATCACAATTTTGGGCTATATTATTTTTATCTTTTGGTGCAACGAAGTTGGGTTCTACCTATCGGCAGCCATTCTCGGGGCAGGATATGGAGCTATGTGCCCATCATTTCAAGCCGTCTTTATCAACCTCGCACACAACAATCGCCGTGGGACAGCCAACTCTACATACCTCACTTCTTGGGACCTTGGTCTCGGCATTGGAGTACTCGTTGGTGGAGCTATCGCACAACGCCTCTCCTACCACGACGCCTATATAATAGCCTTAGCAATGTGCATCATCGGAGCAATCCACTTTTTTATCCACACAGCATCACACTTCAATCAAAACAAGTTGAGATAAAGATCATATATAATTGTCCCTGATTTTATTTCAAGCCCAATCAAATAAAATATCAACGAAACGACACATTTTTCAGTCCCCATTGTAAACATTTTATGCAACTGCTATGTTAATCAATCAGTAACATTGTTTAACCTACATAAAAGCATGAGTTATGGCTCAAATTGATTTCTCAGTTGCTCCGATCCACCCCGGCGAGGTAATAAAAGACGAGATAGGATATAATAAAATCTCACAACGCTGTTTGGCAAAAGAAATTGGAATGTCATATTCGGCATTAAACGAGTTACTCAACGCCCATCGTCCGCTAACGATTGAGGCTGCTTTGAGAGTGGAAGCTGCCTTGGGACTTCGTGCTGATATTCTTATGCGAATCCAACTAAACTACAATCTCTATCAAGCTCGCCACAACTCAGTTCTTTCAAAACAAATCGACAATGTAAAATATATTGGTGCTTTTCCCTTTGCATAAACGATAAAAGGGAAAAGCACATTACAGCACATTTCCCCTTTTGACAATTTACATAAAAACTTCGTTTACGTGTTACATATTAAATTTCACTCCGGCAAAATAGGTGCGTGGAGCTGTGGGTCCGTAGAAATAAGCCGAGTCTCGGAATGTTCCTTTGTCGAGGTCTTTTTGGAATGCGTTGAAAATATTTTTCACGCCGGCATTCACTTGCATACTCAACTTACTTCCTAATGGGATTGTATAATTTAACTTCACATTAAAATCAAAGAAATCGGGAGTGTGCACCAATTCATCTTTTGTGATATACCCATACTTTATATATTCATTATAATATGGGTCATCGGGAAGAACCTCTCCGGGGGCATAATGAGGCACATACATTCGTCCGGTATAAACTCCCGATAACGCCCAATCAAGGTTACGGAATAGCGTACCACTCAATGTGAAGTAGCCATACAAATCAGGCGTACGCATCATATTTTTTGTAGGAGCTACAGTTGGGTCTTCACTCCATTGTTCCGGTATTTTATATTGACTACGTTGCCATGTAGCTCCAAGTTGTAATGCAACATCTTTTCCATGAGCTATTTTGAAATCAAGATTAGCACCATATACATGAGCACCACTACCATTGCGACGCACTTTTATATTTGTTTTTGTTGAATCAGAACTTTCTTCAAGCACAAACACATCATTGAGAGTTGTATAAAATCCCTCAACCAACAGATTTGCCTGCCAATGACCTATATTACACACCCAGTCAATCGAGCCACTAAAAGAATTTGAACGTTCGGGTTTTAGATTCTCATCAAGTACAATCAATGTTCCCTCGCCACCAACAGCTGTAATATGAAGGTCTTCGTCGTATGCCTGTGGTGCACGGAATCCGGTTGACCATGTAGCACGAGCTTGGAATTTGTCGTTTGCTTTATACATCAAATTCACACGTGGACTTAAAATAGGATTTTCTATGAGATTATGATTATCTAATCGCAAACCGGCAAGTAAGGTAAAATGTTTCATTTTCCATTCATTTTGCACAAATGCACCAAATATTTGAACATCTTGTTTCATATCACGATTATATCCCACCATCACATCATGCATTGAATTGTTTTGATATTCAACCCCTGCTGTAAATGTTGCAGGGGAAATCAACACTTTATCATAATTTAGGATATACATACCACCCACTACCCAAGTCAAATCATCGGTTTTGCCGTAAGCATTAGCATCTTGTTGTGCTCCATAATAACTATTGCGATTAATATCTTGTAACGAAGTATAAAGCGACATGCGATGCTTATACTCATTCCATGATTGCTCATAACATAATCCTCCACTATTTATCACATGGCGTGTTTGCTCTGTAATATCGGTTTGAAATGGCTCCGCATCAAATTTATTACCACCGCGTCGAAACTCATTAGTAGTGTGATATTCCAAGCTCAATCGACTAAACATTGATGGTCGATAATAGGCATTAAAACCGAAAGAATTTAGATTTAGTAATCCCACTTCAGAAAATCCGTCATAATTTGCATCGTATGGGTTACGATTGCGATAGGTTTCATATAGAGCAATCCCATATTTATTATCTTCCGACACTATCGACGCATTTGCATTGACTACCTCCTCCCATGCTCCGCCATTCATATTTGAGATAGTAGTACCTACACTAAATGAATTATTAATAGGGTCTTTTGTGATGATATTAATTGTTCCACCTACAGCATTTGCACCAAAGAGAGCTGAACCTCCACCTCGCACCACTTCTATGCGATCAATCATATTTACGGGAAGCTGCTCAAGGGCATACACTCCCGAAAGTGCACTCACTATTGGACGACTATTTATCAACACCTGCGAATAAGGACCTTCCAATCCATTGATACGCACCTGTGGGAATGCACAGTTTTGACAGCTATTCTCAACTCGAAGCCCTGATTGATAGTTTAGTGATTGAGCCAAGTCGGTTGAACTCGTGCGTTCAAACAACTGATGATTCAACACATTTACCACCACCGGAGCTTCACAACGACGCACTGCATTACGTGAAGCCGACACCACAAGATCATCAAGTTGCACACTGCTTGCATCAAGCTCCACATCAATATGTTTTAACTCATGACCTTTTATCATGATTTGCACCTCTTTATTGGCATACCCCATACTTTGGAATCGTAACGTATATTTGCCATCGTTGAGATTTTCAATAAAAAACTCGCCTCCATCGCCTGCCATTACTCCACTTCCGGTTTCTACCACATAGACCGTTGCATACGAAATGGGGTCGTGTGAACCATATTCAAATACATGTCCGGAGATTGCATTTTTCTTAAACTTATCAATATTTATAGCACTGCCATAACAATGTGAGTGGGTGTGCTCATGCGAATGTTCATGTTGATCTCCAAGAGCAACAGCATTCATTGAGATACATGTGCCTATAAACATAGCCACACATACCATAATTATTTTTTTCATTTGAAAATTTGTAATTATTGGTTGTTAAAATTTCATACTTTAAGTTTAGTCAGTATTTTTAACAACAAATAGGAGGAGCACGCAACGCAACCGAAGCAATGCACGCATTAATTACATCATAGTATTTATCAATCGCATTAAGCTCTTCTATGCAAGTACGGAATACCTTTATTTCGTCATCGGTGTCATATTCAAGACCATTGAACGAGCTTAATTGTCCTATTACTATTATTTGCGAAGATGAGTGAGAGTGGTTACTGCTTGTAAATGGGTGAGAGTGCACCACCATAGTGCCGTCAACATTGTGAGCGTGCACAAACATTGTAACACCCACTTTATAACTCATTAACAATACCAATAATAGTATTGCATCAAGAGATTTATGACGTCCAACACTCATCTTATTTGAAATTATTCTAAATAATACGAATGCAAAGTTACATTATTTTTTTTATTTTATAACCAAAATCTTTTAACTTTTTATCATTTTTACATTCAAAACTCTTGACAACGGCTCTTGAATGTATTAATTTTGCAGATTATATTAGGTATAGTAGTGTTTTATACCTAATGAAATAATATCTCTATGAATAAAAAAAGGAATTCAGCAATCTCGACTTTTAGCACGCAAATCACTTCTACCATAAGTGTTGCATTAGTGCTTTTAGTATTAGGAATTGTGGCATTTATGGGCGTTGCCACACATCATATTACCACCGATATTAAAGAAAATCTTGGATTTGTTGTTATGCTTGATGACAACATTTCTGAGTCAGGCATAAATTCACTTAAACAAAAATGGGCAAAAGAGCCATACGTAGCAAGCCAACAATTCATCTCGGCTGAGGAAGCATTAAAACAAGAATCGGAACGTATGGGCGAAGATATTCTTGAAATGATGGCAGGAGTAAACCCTTATCAGCCCGAATTTGAAATAAAAGTAAAATCACATTACGCCACACCAGATAGCATTGAAAGCATAAAAGCTTCATTAATCGGCACTCCCGGAATCAGCAACGTAATAACCGACACCACGATGGCTGATGAGGTAAACACCACCATACACAATGTGATTATTGCATTGGGGATTATTGTTCTTGCATTGCTACTAATTTCTTTTGTTTTGATAAACAATTCTGTAAGACTGACTATATATTCAAAACGATTCATCATTCACACTATGAAGCTCGTTGGAGCTACCGGTGGATTTATTCGCCGACCATTCATGATAAATAACATTTTTCATGGTTTTATCGCTTCAATTATTGCCATTGCGACACTTGCTTCAGTTTTTTATTACTTACGTTCTATCGAATATTCTGTATGCGAATCAATCTCGTGGATTGAAGCAGGAATCATATTTGGAGCATTGACAATAACCGGAGTTATCATTTGTGCGATTTCGGCACTATTTGCAACAAATAAATATTTACGCACAAGCTACGACGACATGTTTAAGTAGCTATCAATCGAAAATTTAAGTTAAAAATATAATGGCACAAAAAACATTTAATCAACCAACCAAAGAAAACAAACGAGTTGTTTTCCCTCTTCACAAAGTCAATCTCATCTTAATGGCAATAGCCGGAGCAATGATTGTGTTAGGATTTTTATTGATGACTGGCGATAGCTCATCAATGGAAAGCTTCAATCCCGACATCTTCAGCACTCGTCGCATTGTTATTGGTCCAACAATAGCTTTCCTTGGATTTATTTTTATGGGATTTGGTATCATATATCGTTCAAAGAAAGAAAATAACGCATAATGGACATTCTCGATTCGATTATTATAGCCATCGTTGAGGGCTTAACTGAATTTCTACCTGTGTCTTCAACCGGACACATGATTATAGCACAAAATCTATTGGGGGTAGAAAGTTCTGATTATGTAAAAGCATTTACGTTCATTATTCAATTTGGAGCAATACTTTCTGTTGTTTGGCTATATTGGAAACGTTTTTTCCAACTCAACAACACCCCTGCTCCCGATGGTGCAGGCTGGGTTAAACGCATACTTCACAAATATGATTTTTATTGGAAACTATTCATTGCTTTTATTCCTGCAGCAGTGTTAGGACTTTTATGCAATGATTTTATCGACGAAATGCTTGAAAAAGTGTGGGTGGTGGCTGTAATGCTTGTTATTGGTGGCATATTTATGCTTTTCTGCGATAAGCTTTTCAACAAAGGCAGCGAAAAGACCATCCTTACTGAAAAACGAGCGTTTATGGTGGGACTTTTCCAATGTATATCAATGATACCCGGAGTTTCTCGTTCCATGGCAACAATCGTGGGCGGTATGTCGCAAAAAATGACACGCAAAGTAGCAGCTGAATTTTCATTTTTTCTCGCCGTTCCCACTATGCTTGGAGCAACCGTTTATAAATGCTATAAACTAATCAAAGTTGGTGGCACAGAACTAATTACCAACAACCTCGACACATTGATTATTGGAAATATTGTAGCATTTATCGTTGCTCTGCTTGCTATTAAATTCTTTATCAACTTCGTATCAAAGCATGGATTTCAAGCATTTGGGTGGTATCGTATCATAGTAGGAGGAGCAATTCTTGTTATGCTCGCATGTGGCGTTAATTTGCAAATAATGTAATCTATATTGACTATGTTTAATCCTTTAGAAGGAGAAATATTATATATCGATAAACCTCTTCACTGGTCATCGTTTGATGCAGTGAAACGTGTGCGTGGCATCATGGCCCGTCGTCTCAAAATCAAGAAAATAAAAGTGGGACATGCCGGCACTCTTGACCCATTGGCTACGGGTGTAATGATTATTTGCACCGGCAAAGCGACCAAACGCATCGACGAGCTACAAGCTCACACAAAAGAATATGTGGCAACAATTGCATTGGGAGCAACAACTCCGTCATTTGACCTTGAAACCGAAATAGATGCCACCTATCCCACCGAGCATATCACTCGCGAAATGGTAGAAGATGTGTTGAAAAAATTCACAGGACGCATTGAACAAGTGCCACCGGCATTTTCGGCATGTAAGATAGATGGCAAACGTGCTTACAAAATGGCACGCAAAGGGAAAGAGGTAGAGCTTAAGGCCAAAGTTCTTGTCATTGACGAAATAGAGTTGTTAGAATATTCACAACAATGCATCGTTGTGAGAGTTGTATGTAGTAAAGGCACATATATACGTGCCCTTGCTCGCGACATTGGCGAGGCTCTTAATTCAGGCGGACACCTCACTGCCTTGCGACGCACTCGTGTGGGCGACGTAAAAGTTGAAAACTGTCTCACTGTCGATCAAGCAGTTGAAATGCTCAACAACATTGAAATCATAATACCCGAAACACCTATCAACAATTAATTTTATTGAATAAAACTATAAATCACATAACAATACATTAATTATGAAGCTATCACAATTCAAATTCAAGCTCCCCGAAGAACTCATCGCACAAGAACCAACATTGGGTCGCGATGAATCTCGACTCATGGTCGTGAATCGCAAAACCGGAGAAATTCAACACGAATATTTCAAAGATGTAATTCAACACTTTGACGAAGGGGACATCTTCATTTTTAATGACACTAAAGTATTCCCTGCTCGTCTTTATGGCAATAAAGAAAAAACAGGTGCTTTAATTGAAGTTTTTTTGCTTCGCGAGCTAAATGAAGAACATAAACTTTGGGACGTTCTTGTTGAGCCCGCTCGTAAAATTCGCATTGGCAACAAGCTATACTTCGGAGAAGACGAATCAATGGTAGCAGAAGTCATTGACAACACAACTTCTCGCGGACGTACACTTCGTTTTCTCTTTGATGGCAGCCACGAAGAGTTTAAGGCGGCGTTATTCCGTTTGGGAGAAACACCACTTCCCGACTATATCAAACGCAAACCTAATGAAGATGATGCTGAACGCTATCAATGTATCTTTGCTAAAAATGAAGGTGCTGTAGTTGCACCTGCAGCAGGCATGCACTTTAGTCGTGAATTATTGAAACGCATGGAAATCAAAGGTATCGAGCAAGGATTCCTCACCGTTCATAGTGGTCTTGGCAACTTCCGTGAAATCGACGTTGAAGACCTCACTAAACATCGAATGGATTCAGAACAAATGGCAGTGAGCCCCGAACTTGTAACTAAAGTAAATGCGATTAAAGATGCCGAGCACAAAGTGTGTGCGGTTGGCACTTCTGTACTTCGAGGAATAGCAAGTGCAGTATCAATGGGCGGACACATGAAAGTATTTGAAGGTTGGACCAACAAGTTTATCTTCCCTCCTTACGATTTCACTGTTACAGATGCTCTTATAAGCAACTTCCATTTGCCTTACTCTACTATGCTCATGATGGTGTCGGCTTTTGGAGGATATGAATTGACAATGGAAGCATACGAACAAGCCGTAAAAGAACAATATCGTTTTGGAGCTTACGGTGATGCCATGCTCATTTTATAACAGTTTGTATGGTATTGAACGAACGCGATAGCCGTCACGAGCAAGTGCTTGCGGCGGCTCGTCAAATGATGATAGCAGCTCGCACTGCTCCAAAAGGGAAAGGTGTTGACATTATCGAAATTGCTCTCATTGATGGCAATGACCTAACTCGTTTGTCAAATAAAATGGTGGCAATGGTTGAAGAACATGGCATGAAGTTTTTCCTTCGCGACGCCGACAATATTCTTCAAGCCGAATGTGTTATCCTTATAGGAACGCAACAGCTCTCTCACGGATTAAATTGTTCGCATTGTGGTTATACCACTTGTGAAAGCAAACCGGCAACAGTGCCTTGTGCTCTTAATTCTATAGATGTGGGCATTGCCATAGGCTCAGCCTGTGCAATGGCTGCCGATTTACGTCTTGACACTCGTGTTCTCTTCTCGGCTGGTTTGGCAGCTCAACGCCTTGGCATTCTTAATAACTGTAAGCAAGTTTTCGCAATAGCAATTTCAGCTTCATCAAAGAATCCATTCTTCGATCGAAAACCCAAAGAGGAAAACAAACAATAACCATATCTATGGCCGATACGTTCTACACCCTTGATGCTCCTGCCGAAGGGCTATACAAAGAGAAGATGAGTAAATTTCTCTCCTTTGCTGTGCCTGTAAGCTCGGCAGTCGAGGCTAAAGAAGTAGTTGCCAAATATCAAAAAGAATACTTCGATGCACGTCATGTATGTTGGGCTTATATGATAGGAACGGCTCGTAATGAGTTCCTTAGCAACGACAATGGAGAACCAAGTGGCACTGCCGGGAAACCCATTTTGGGTCAAATCAACTCTTTTAACCTCACCAACATTGTCATCATCGTAGTGCGTTACTTTGGAGGTATAAAGCTCGGCACTTCGGGGCTTATCGTAGCCTACCGCGAGGCTGCTCGTGAAGCGATTCTCGCAGGCAACATAATAGAATGTCACGAAATGGCATCTATTACATTTAACTTCCCCTATCTCGCAATGAACGACGTGATGAAAGTCGTAAAAGATTCAAACATAAAAATAACAAACCAAGTGTTTGATAATGCTTGCGAAATGACGATAACCACACGCCTCGATAATCGTGAAGCTGTAGCTAATAGGCTACTTGACATCGATGGCGTTACTTTTAATGAATAATCATTTTACTCATATAACCATGAAGAAATTATTAACATTTATCATTGCCTTTATGGCACTGTCGGCAACTTCAGCCGAAAAAAGCATCATCATTGATGGCAAAATAAATAACTCTAAATTTTACCCTGGCACCGTTCACGACTACAAAGTATATATTCCAAAACAATATGATGGAACTAAACCGGCTTGTTTATATTTAGGTCTTGATGGCATACTCTATAATGCAACAGCCGTTATGGATACACTCATTACCAACGGCGAAATGCCTGTAACAATAGGTGTATTTGTAAAACCCGGTCGTATCGCGAATGATAGCACTGTGATTCGCTACAATCGCAGCAATGAATTTGACCGAGTAGATGACACATTTGCTCGTTTTATCGAAACTGAGTTACTCCCTGCTGCCGAAAGTCACACACTCGCCGACGGTCGCACTATCAAAATATCAAAAGACCCTAACGACCGTGCAATTTCTGGTGCAAGCAGTAGTGGTATAGCTTCATTTAATGCCACATTCTTGCGACCCGACCTATTCAGTCGCATCTACACCACATGTGGCACATTCGTATCAATGCGAGGTGGACATGAATACCCTGCACTCATTCGCAAATACGAACCTCGCCCCATACGAGTATTTATCCACGACGGCTCAAACGATATTTGGAACGCTCTATTCGGGCATTGGTACGAACAAAACCAACTCGTAGCCTCTGCTCTTGAATTTGCAGGATATGAATACAAAGCCGTATGGGACGACGGCAACCACAGCATTAAAAATGGATCTCGCCTATTCCCCGAAGCTATGCGTTATCTTTGGAAAGACTATCCCGCCCCAGTAAAGGCTGGTAAATCACAAAACAATATGCTTCAAGCGATACTCCTTGAAGGAGAAAACTGGATTGCACATCACGGCAAAATGCCAAAAGTTACCGAAAAATATGCAACATCTCCCGACGGCAAACTATTCACTGAAACAGAACCAAACTCCGACTGGCTCATTAGTTACACCGTTGATGTCGAAGGTAAAAAATATAATCGCCAACAATATTATTGGCTACATAACACCTTGCACCAATATTTTGACATCATTGGCATGCTATATGCTACCGACGGAAATCTTTATGTTGCAACAAAAATGGGCATCCAAGTTTGCGATCACAGCGGACGTGTGCGAGCAATCCTCCCTTACCCAACTACTAGCGATATTGCAGCATTTGCCTTTGAAGGAAACAATCTTTATGTAAAAGATGTAAACGGCAATATTTTCAAACGCAAGATCAACGCCACAGCCCATCCCGCTGGTGCACCTAACGTAACCTACAAATCACAAGGCGAAGGATAATAAACAAAAGGCATTATATTAAAGGAGGTGTGTCTGTTCTATTTTGAACTAAGACACACCTCCATTTATTAGATTTTAGTGCTTATTTTTTTACTTCTTGCATCCACTTTCCATCAACCAATACCATGTTGAATTTTTGAGTGTCGGTAGAACCATCTCCATAAGTGACATCATATTTCACTTTTGCAGTTTGTCCATCTTCTGCAATTTCTTCACTTACGAGAGTGTATGATTCAATGCCACCTTTCTTTTCCATTTGTTTTTCACCTTTTTCCTTAAACAAAGACACATACATTTGTTTTGTTTGTTCAATTTCTTCAGGTGTTGCATTCTCACTCATTTTGATTGTTTCAACAAAACCTTCATAATCTTTAGCTTTGATGAGTTCAATACATTCAGCTGCTGCACCTGCAGGAGTTGCAGAGTTACCACCACATGATGTTGCCATTAAAGCAAATACACACACTAATGCTAAAAAAACTTTTTTCATAATTAAAACAGTGTTTAGAGTTAATAAATAGGGTTAGTAAATAAATATTGATTTAAGTTTATCATTATGATATATATCTGACGGCATTATATAGTCATTTGTCATTCCCGGGACATTAATTGAAGTTATTCGCCCTTGAGCAAGATCTATACCAATTTTTTCATAAAGATGTTGTAACAGTTCTGTACAATATAGCTTAGTAGTATCGGATAAATCATAATTATGATCAAATGGCACTTTTTGCTTAACCTTTTCAATAGCCAATTTACTTAATAGGCAACATTTGGTTGAGTCTAAATCCATTCTCATTATTTCGCCCATGACAGCAGCCTCCGGTGCAAAGAATTTATCTATTCGTTCCATTACAATTAGGTCGTAATTCGGAAGTTTTGGATTTTCTCCGGGAACAGCGTGAACAACCATCATTCCACTATCGCATTCCACTACAATGCCCACATGTGAATATTTCCCATCAGCATCATTAAATAGCACAACTTCACTTGCCATGCTTTCGCCTCTACGAAAAACGATATCTCCTTGTTGAATTTTTTCAATTGGGATTTGTGGTAACGACTTTTTCACTGAGCCATCACATTGAAGCATCATCATTGAAATGATAACTATTATACTTGAATTTATATATCGAGATATAGCTTGTGGCATCTTGCAAAAATTCAATCATTACAAATGACAACACTCGTTTTCGCGAATTTAGTGAATATTTATTATTATTCCTAATGTTTTATTATATATTTATAAAAAAATATTAGTACCCGCAAACAAAATAAAGCCCGAAGATTTCTCCGGGCTTTATTTCCTAGGTTTTCAAATTATTTATTTCACAATAACTTTAGTTACTATTCCATCAACACGCACAAGATAAACACCAGTTTGGCATGAAATATATGCTTCGTTTTGGCTAATCATATTTCCCTGCATGTCAAACACTTCGATTGATTGAGTTTCGCCCAAAATTTCAATATAACCGTTACCAGATGTTACAATCGCATCTTCAGTTTCAGCTTCTTCAATGCCTGTATAAGCCTTAACTTCAAAAGTGTACATTGTTGCAAGTTGCCCCGGAACATATTGATAGAGACTAACAGTGTTATCTTTGTTTATTTCAGCAATTATGCAGTTTGGATTTGGCGAAACTGCTGTTGTAGTGAGTTCTTCAGTGTGTGTTGCCACCACTACATTATTTGTCAAATCTACAACTTGGAATCCATCACGATATGATGTGCCGATAGGCTCTACTCCATAATACACATCTCCTAACTTAAAGATAGTACCACCTTGGGTTGTTTTAATACCATTGTCGGCATAAGCTACAAATGAACTACCATTGCTATGATAGAAATATTTATTATTTCTGTTCCTTACCGCAATATCGTTTGAGGTATAATCATCGCTCAATGGCAGTGCGATTGATTGTCCATCAGCAGTAACTGCACCTACAGCAATAGCCTCTGCTGATTGTTGCACACCATTTTTGAATATAATTTTAGCCACAGATGTCGCACCACTTGGGAAGAGATATAATGCACCACCATTGCCCATTATGTCGCCTGAAGCCTTGCCAAGATATTGCATTTGTGCAGCTGCTACACCAGCAGGCATTGTGATTGTCAAATCTTTCATTGATGAGCCACCTGCAGGAAGAACTTTCATAGCAGTATTACCACCAGCATACATTGAAGTTGATACGATAACATTACCTGCAGCATCGCTTGTGATTGCGGTACCTGCGGCAGAAGTTACACCTGTATCAGTTTTACCATCTTCGTTCCAATAGTAAAGTTTTGAAGCAGAGTGATCGTTAACATAAATCTTGCCATCAAAAGCAGTTGCCCAACGGCTTGCCGTATTAGCTACAAGATGACCTTCAGTGTGAGCCCATTCTTGAGTCAAAGCATAACCTTCTGCCGCTTCTTCATTATCACTCAAATCTTCGCCTTGTGCTTCGATTGTAAAGCCATACTGAGATGCAGCCTCAGTTGCAAACGCATTATTTGAACGAGGAATACTAAACGCCTTTAGTATTTCGCCATTATTGCTCACTGCATAAATATTATTTGTTCTATCCCATGCGATATCGTTAATATTCTTACCCATTCCGTGAGTAATACGGATACGTTCAGTCAATGTAGGAGTATTATCGCTTGAATAAGAGATGTCATAGATTGAAAGTGTTGTTATTGACGATGCAATAGCGATTTGAGTGTAATCGTGATTGAATCGGATACCACCTCCTCCACGCACGGTTGTTATATCAAGATATTTTTGATTACCTTGTGAATCAATATAGATAAGTGCTGGTTGTGTTGCACTTGGAGCATCTCGATATTGGCAATACCATAAACCACCACGATTATCGTAGCAGAGGTTAGTTCCAGAGTAGTTTACTGTATATTTACCTGATAGTGTCGATACCGGGCTTGCCGCACTACTCCAATTAGCATTAGAGCCAAGAGCGTATTGGTCAACGCGAGATGCTGCAGTTGCTGTGTTTGTAAATAATGTTGCTTGACCTGAAAGCATTGCAAGTGTTAAATTCTCGCCACCTCCTTTAACATCAAAACCAATATTAGGTGCTGAAATAAATGTAGAGCCATTTTCATAGGCATATGTTGTCGCATTTAATGAGCCTCCTGTGAATACATTTGAGAATGATGCGTCATTTTGTTGTAATGCAGTAGCATCGGGCACTTCAAGAAGATAACTACCGCTATCATTTTGACGTGTTACAAAAATACGCCCATCTTCAGCAATACGCACTTTACGGAAGTCAGCTCCCGATTTAGATCCTACAGTTTGGTCTATTGCTACACCTCCGGTGTAAACATATTTACCTGTTATCCAGTTTTGGATACCAATAAATCGAGGAGTAAACATATAAAGACCTTGACCTCCATTAGAGTAACTATAGTGAACAGAACTTGAACTTGCACGACCTTCGGTTACATAAATGCGACCAAAATAAGGAGACTCAAAGTTACGGTCAACATCAACACCTTGTGGGTGATTAAAACGAATTGACTTAAATTCTTGTACTGCATCTTTTGTTGCACCGGTTACCTCTACAGCCCAAGTGTAATCACCTGCGGACAGACCTGAAAGGTCAATTTCGGCAGAGTGTCCGGCTTCAGTGCATTTATCACTACCCAAAGCAACCGTTTTAGCCACAATACCATTTTTCATCAATACAACATTTACTCCGGTTGCTGCAGTATTAAGCACATAATTCACTGTTAATTTATTATCGTTAACCTCTCCGGTTACTTCAAATGCAAATGGGTTTGCTGTTCCTGTGGCAGGAGTAACCTCTACGGGAGTTCCGGGTTCGGGTTCTGGCTCGGGATCAGGAGTTGTACCTCCCAATGAATAAACTGCGATACCCGAAGCAACTGCACGTTCACTTCCATCGGCAGGTTTTGTTACCAAAGAGCCATTAATAGTCATTTGTGCCGAACCACCACCATCGACTTGAAGCACTGTTTGTGCGCCAAATTGCTTCATAATATAGCTTGCTCGAGTACATGTTGCTCCATACGACACTCCTTCTGCTTCATTTTGCCCTTTATCAACTACACACATAATGAGCTTTGTTCCGGCAGAGTTAATCCCATAAAGCGAACGAGCATAAGCAGTTGTATTATAAGTCTCATCGGTAGCACGAGTTGTGATTGAGCCATTTTGCATCACTATAGCATTTCCGGCTATAACATTTGTAAATGCAGGGGTAGCACCTCCACTTGTTGCTTCCCAATAATACTTAAATTGCATTTTATCGCCAACAGCCAATGTTGCCAACACATTTTGGCTTACACCGGGAGCTGCAACAAGCACAAAGTCATAATCGCCACGAGTACCACCCGAAGTGTTAGTTTTAATTGCTCCTACTGTTGCTTTTACCCATGAATTATTAGCCAATGTTTGACCGGCGTCCATTTTGAGATAAATCTCAATAGATGTACCTGTCACTTCTGTTCCGGGTTGACCTGCTGAGGTATTAAGCACCTTAAATGCACGGTCTTTTGGGAATTCTGGGGTAAACAATGCCATGTAATCGCTCGCGATACAATATTTATTTACCTCTGTAATTTGCAACACATTAGTAGATTCATCACTACCCCATTTTGCCGGACACATAGCCTTAACTATAGTCTTATAGTTACCTATTACAGCCTTACCATCGGTTGTGATACCTAATATACCTGTACGAGTAGGTCCTCCATTCCATTGGTCGTTAGTCCAATTGGTTTCGGTTTTAATTACACCATTAACCATACAACCACCCAATAGTGTATTTGTTGCATGAACACCTGCCGATGTACCGGATTGAGTTGACATTGACCAAAAGTGTCCGTTTTGAGTTACAACAGCATTGCGACTTGCATTCTTTTTGCGAGTGTAAAAGTTAGTCATTTTCTCTGTTTTCAACAATGCATCACTTGCTGTAAAGGCTTCAACTGCTACGTTTGAATTTGTTAAATCCACCTCAACAATACTCACATTACATGACGATGGAGCTGTGAATCGCATACGAGTGTGCTTTACGCCCGAACTTGGGGTAGAAGAGCCTGTTACCGTGTATGTGTAAGTTTCTCCTCCGGCGGTAAAAGACTCGGCATTTACCAATATTGCACACGCAAATGCCGTAAGTGTTAGTAAAATCTTTCTCATGATATATTTTAAGTTAGTATTTTTTACAAAAATAATTTTTTTATCTTATAATTCCAAAGTTATATCAATTT
The DNA here is from genome assembly GCA_904502025.1 of uncultured Muribaculaceae bacterium. GTDB lineage: Bacteria > Bacteroidota > Bacteroidia > Bacteroidales > Muribaculaceae > RGIG4079. Next base: position 6,515 of record CAJGDJ010000011.1, on the reverse strand, counting down.
CCTTAATAAAAAAGCCCTTTCTAACTAACAGAAAGGGCCTTCATATCAAATCAAAATTTTCAAATTATTTTTCTTCAATAGTCACTGCACGACCAAGAGCTTGATATTTTTCGCCAAGGTCAACGAGGTTAGTGTGGTTAACTGTAGCTTCAACTTGTGCATCAGGTACACCAAGTTTATTAAGTTGTTTCTTAACACCATTCACACGATTGTGGCGAAGACGAGTGTTGATTTGGTCATTACCGGTGTAATTGTCAGCCCAACCAGTGATAACATACTTAGTGTTAGGGTTATCTTTCATAACGTCAGCTACAGCTGTCAACAAGTTAACATCTTTTTTAGTGAGTTTGAACACGTTTTTAGGATAGTAAATTGTTGCAAGAGGAGCTTTTTCTACGATAGCTTCTGGCTCTGGTTTTTCAAGACAAGCTTTGAGTTGTTGTTCAAGGTCAGCAATACGAGCTTCAGCTGCTTGAAGACGTGCACGTAGCGGATCGCAGTTTTCAGGTTCTGGACAAACAGGAACGATAGGTGCACTCCATTCACGCTTGTTGAATAAGTAAGTTAAACCGAGATATGCTTGTACATCGTGAGCTGTTTTGTTCCAACCTTCACCTGCCTCATCACGGTGGTTATCGATACCACTATAACGAATATCAAGAGATAGTTGCAAAGCATCACAAACTCTAAATGAGTTAATAATACCACCACGGAAAGTGATTACACGGTCATTGTTGTATGCCCAACCATTCTCTGAATATGAATATTTTTCATCTGGGTCTGGAGTAGTTGAAGTGTTATAATCTTTAGAGAAAGACCAATAGCCACCACCTCCAACGTATGCAGAGATATTATAAACGCGACCGGGTTTATAACCACAGAACCAGTTAGTAAGGTTCAACATCACATCAAATACAGGACCTACTTCTGAGAATTTTTGTTTGTAGTATTTATCCTTAATCATATTTTCGTCCCATAAGATACCGGTACCTTGAGGAACAGATGACAAACCTTTACATTGCAACCAGTTCACACCTGCACGAAGACCGATAATTGGAGAGAACCATTTACCTACATACAATGAAGCCGCAGGAGAGAAACGATCACTCCAACAACGTTCATTGTCATTAGGAGAGATATAGAATCCGACACCACCCTCAGCTGAGATAAACCAGTTGTCTTTGAAACGATTAAATAGATAACCTTGAGAAGGATCTTCTACATAAGTTATCTCTTGTGCATTCTGAGCCATAGTTGCTTGACCCAAGAAAAGAACACAAATGAAAGATAAGAATGTAATTTTTTTCATAGAAATATTACTAATTTATAATTATTATTTTCCTACTTATATATAATACGATGCTAAGTTACACTATTTTACCCAAAAAAGAACTGAAAAATAATAAAATTTCTTTATTTATAAAGATTTTTTAACTTTTTAATTTTATTTTTGCTTAATTCTTAGTTATCAAAGCATTGATTTTACCTCTTTGAGAATATTCTCAACCGTGAATCCGAATTTTTCATCTAACACTTTGAAAGGAGCTGAAGCACCGAAACGGGCAAGACCATAAATCTTTCCGTTTGCACCAACCACGCTACTCAAAACTGAAGGAAGACCGGCAGTCAAACCAAAGACAGGAACATCTGCAGGAATTACCGATGCCTTATATTCTGCATCTTGACTGTTGAACAATCCGATTGAAGGAACAGAAACAACGCGAGTTGCAACACCGTCCTCTTCAAGCCTTAATGCTACGTCCCATAACAACGACACTTCCGAGCCATTTGCCACAAGAACAATTGCAGGGTTTTCAGCATCTTTCACTACATAACCACCACGTCGCACACCTTGAGCATCGGCATAACGATTGCCAGATATTGATGGAATATCTTTTACATCTTGACGAGTGAGAATCAACCCGGTAGGAGTATCCATATTTTCCATCGCCATCTCCCATGCAACTGTTGTCTCTGCACTATCTGCAGGACGAAGAACAAGCATTGCAGGACGACCGCTTAGGTTATTCATTTGTTCTAATAGACGAATTTGAGCTTCTTGCTCGATTGGTTCATGAGTCGGACCATCTTCGCCAACACGGAATGCATCATGCGACCACACATATTTCACAGGAAGCTCCATTAATGCAGCCATACGCACCGCAGGTTTCATATAGTCAGAGAACACAAAGAAAGTTCCACAAGCAGCCATCATTCCACCATGAAGCACTATACCATTCATAATTGATGCCATTGTCAATTCAGCAACTCCGGCATGGAAGAACCCACCTGTGAAATCGCCTTTCATGAGAGCACCTGTTTTTTTCAAGAATGCTTCAGTTTTATCTGAATTAGCGAGGTCGGCCGATGAAACAATCATATTTTTCACATTCTCACCAAGAACGCTCAACACATTAGCCGAAGCTGTACGAGTTGCGATATCTGCTTTGTGAGCAATTTGTGAGTAGTCTATTTCGGGAAGTTTTCCTGCGATAAAATCAGCAAGTTGTTTTGCTTGTTCGGGATTAGCATCCGCCCATGCCTGTTCTTGTGCACGACGTTCTTTTACGATTTCACGCAATTGAGCTTCTCGTTGTGCATAAAGTTCTTTTACATCGTCCCAAATTACCCAAAGATTTTCAGGGTCGCCACCAAGGTTTTCCACTGTTTTTGGGAAATCAGCACCTGATTTGCTCAATGGTTGACCGTGTGTACTGCATTGACCTTCAAAGTTTGAACCGTCGGCAGTAACGCAACCTTTACCCATAATAGTGTTACCAATAATAAGCGTTGGCTTTTCAGTTTCTGCAATAGCTTTATCAAGAGCAGCAGCAATCTCAACAGGGTTGCAGCCGTCAATTTCAATTACATTCCAGTGCCAAGCACGATATTTTGCTGCATAATCTTCGGCAGTTACCGCATCAACATCGGTTGAAAGTTGCACTTTATTGCTATCGAAGAACATGATAAGATTGCTCAATCCGAGATAGCCTGCCACACGACCTGCACCTTGCGAAATTTCTTCTTGAATACCTCCGTCCGAGATAAAAGCGTATGTTTTGTGGCTCAGCCATTCCCCAAAACGAGCAACAAGGAAACGTTCAGCGATAGCTGCACCTACTGCCATTGTATGGCCTTGCCCAAGAGGACCTGAAGTATTTTCAACACCACGTTCAGGACACACTTCGGGGTGCCCGGGAGTAACGCTTCCCCATTGACGGAATTGTTGTAATTCTTCAATTGTATATTTCCCTGTAAGAGCCAACACACTATAAAGCATTGGCGACATGTGTCCGGGATCCAAGAAGAAACGGTCGCGAGCAATCCATGTTGGATTATCGGGGTCGGTTACTAAATATTTTGAATAAAGAACATTGACAAAGTCAGCACCACCCATAGAGCCTCCGGGGTGTCCTGATTTAGCTTTTTCTACCATTGATGCGGCTAAAATGCGAATATTATCGGCCGCTTTGTTCAATATCTTTGTATCCATTTTTTATATATAATATATGATGAGTTAATATTTTTTATTATTAATGTACGAAAATACAACAAAACTATCATTTAGGCAAATTTCACAATACAAATCTCAAAAAATGTAGATAAAAACTTCCCACGATGATTATATGGTCAACAAAAAATGCAGAATGGCAAAAAATCAGCCATTCTGCATCATTATATTCTCAACCTAAATATAAGTTCATGCACATTTTACATTAGAAACTGCATCAAATCATTCTTTTGCCATTTTAGGTTTTGACCCCACAAGTGCATAGAACAACAAGTAAGCCAATCCCACAACAATTACCCAATAACTCGCTTGATAACCAACTCCTCCTTGCATATCTACGATGGCATTTTGCAATAATGGAAGAATCCCACCACCACACACGAGTGCCATAAAGATTCCCGATGCACGTTCGGTATATTTTCCAAGCCCTTCAACTGCAAGGTTGAAAATTCCTCCCCACATCACCGAGGTACACAGCCCCACAAGCACAAGTAACATTGCATTAATTGGCACATTAACAAAGCCAAACAATCCCTCGGCACTATTCTTAAACACAGGCATTGACACAAACGTTTCTGTTGATGCAAAAATAGCACCCGATACCAATGCGATTCCAACCAACGACACAGTTGTCAACATCGTTCTTGCCGATACTTTTGCCCCTACAGCAGCTCCTATCAAACGGCCTATCAACATCAAGAACCAATATGTTGCAGCTACCGATGCAGCTATTGCTTCAGCTCCTTCTGTTACGTTTAGCACATTTAAGGTGTCGTTTTGCAACCATTTTTGCAAAACGTTAGGAATGCCCACTTCAACACCCACATACACGAAAATCCCGATTGCTCCAAGCACGAAATGACGAAACGACATCGGTCCGATTTTCGATTTTTCTGTTGTTTGCACCGGCTCATTATTCGTTTCGGGAATTGACGACAACAATATTACCACAAAAGCAAATGCAAAAATTCCAAGTGCAGCATACATCAATGGGAACACATCACTAATTTGAGCTTTTGCGATTGAGGGAATCAAAATACCGGTCATTATAATTACCGCAGTACCTGCCAATGAATTGCAAGAGCCACCCAACTGAATGAGCTGGTTACCTTTTTTACCTCCACCGCCGAGATTATTGAGCATAGGGTTCACAACTGTATTTAGCATACACATTGAAAAGCCGGCAACAAACGCACCAAGCAGATACACGCTAAAACTTTCAGCCACACCCGAAAGTGTTTGAATACCTACACCTACAAAACCTACTGCAATAGCCAACAATGCAGTTTTCTTATACCCTAACTTTTGCAATAATGCTCCGGCAGGAATACCCATCACTGCGTATGCAATAAAATTAGCAAACACACCAAGTGTTCCTTGCCAGTTTGGTATTGAGAATTGATTTTTCAATATATCACCCATTGGCGATGCCAAATTAGTAACAAATGAAATCATTCCAAACAAGAAAAACATGGCTATTATTGCCACAACATTACCTTTTTTCTTTCCCATAACTTATCTATTTTTCATGTTATTATTTTCAATACTGACGATTCCCGAAGATTGTAGAGCCGATGCGAACCATCGTACTACCGGCTTTTATAGCGAGAGCATAGTCATCACTCATTCCCATGCTTATTTGCGAAAACACTTCATTATTTTGCATTAACAAACGAGCCCTTTGATATGTTTGATGTATTGCATTAAAATCAGCGACAATGCGAGCTTCATCATCGGTATTTGTTGCCATTCCCATCACACCTATCACTCTCACATTGGAAAGTTCATTGAGGGCTCCCGACTCGACTAATTTCACTAATTCTTCGGGAGAAAAACCAAATTTAGTTTCTTCTTGAGCTACATACACTTGCAACAACAAATCTACTACCTTATCTATACGAGCCGCCTCGGCATTGATTAATCTTAGCAATCGCTCCGAATCTACACTCTGAATCAACGACACGTATGGCATTATCATACGCACCTTGTTGGTTTGCAAATGGCCAATAAAATGCCATTGTATGTCTGCTGGCAATGAAGATGCTTTAGTCTTTAGCTCTGTGGCACGGCTTTCACCAAACACCCTTTGCCCCACCTCGTAGGCCTCCATAATAGCCTCATTTGGGTGAAATTTCGACACAGCAACCAACTCCACCCCTTGTGGAATCGTTGCACGCACCTTCAATATATTATCACCGATATTCATTATTAAATAGTAGCTATAGTAATTATAGTAACTATTAATGATATTTATTACTCAGCAGCCGGAGTTGTTGCTGCCAATTTCACTTTATAAACATCCATGATTGATGTTTCGTTAATAGAAACGATGTCAAAATCGGCCATAGTGCCTTTCATTCCCTCCATAAAGTTGTCGTATGCTCCTTTGAAGTCATTTCCTGCAACAAGAATTTGCGAAACCGATTTCTTCTCGGCTGCCGTTTTTTCATCAATGGTTATAAAAGCCACTTTTACAAGATACCATTTATCGGCACTATCGTCCCAAAAGATTTCTGAGATTTTAGTTTTCTTTACCGCGGTGATATTCAATTCGCCCGACACAAACGGAGTTAATTCATCAATAATACGTGATTCTGCTTCAGTAAATGAAAGAGCATCAACCATATATGGCTCTGTAACCTTTTTCAACGAGCCATTTTCCATCATTTTATCAAATTGAGCTTTACACTCAAACCAACTTGCCATAATACTTATTTTTATAGATTAAACATTTTTACAAAGATAATCAAAAAAGATGAAAAAGGAAAGATGAGAGTTGAAAGATAAAACAACCTTTAACACCCCCAACATCATTAAGAACTTATGTCATAACAATATCAAATCAATTAAGATAACAATTTTTTATTATTGGTGTCCGATAAAAGTTTTCAATAACAAATGCAACCCCAAAGGGGTTGATTAGTATATAGCCGGGTTTAGCCACACAGTGGATAAGCCCGGTAATGTATTAGAGAGGTTTAGTTTCTGAAGGAAACATTAATTG
>CAJGDJ010000010.1 GCA_904502025.1 uncultured Muribaculaceae bacterium | reverse complement strand
TGACGATATTAGTCCTCATGATTTATCCATTATTCAAAAAAAATTAAACAATCGCCCGCGTAAAAAATTAAATTTTAATAATCCTAAATGTGCTTTCTTCAATCATTTTATTTAATTTCGCACTTGCTTGTTTAATCTGCGAGATACCAATAGAGGTTACGGAATTTGGGATGGTTACCGAGGTCAAACCATAGCAAGCAGAAAACGCCAAGTCTCCAATTGATGACACTGAATTTGGGATGGTTACCGAGGTCAAGCCATAGCAATAAAAAAATGCTTCGTCGGCAATCAAACGAGTACCTTTTTTTAATGTTAACTCACCTGTTGGTCTATCTCCTTTATAACCTAAACAACAATTATCCAAATATAATATTCCATCGGCTTGATTATCATACCAATCTGTACCATAGAACGCTCCTTCGCCAATCTCGGTTACTGAATTTGGGATGGCTATTTCAGTCAAACCAGTCCAGCTGAACGCATCAGAGCCAATATAAGTTACGGAATTTGGGATAGTAACCGATGTCAAGTCAATGCATAAAAGAAATGCTTCATCGGCAATCAAACGAGTACCTTTTTTTAATGTTAACGTACCAGTTGGTTTATTTCCTTTATAACCTAAGCAACAATTATCTAAATATAATATTCCATTAGCTTGATTATCATACCAACCTGTATCCTCAAACGCAGACGAACCAATCTTATTTACGGAATTAGGGATGGTTACCGAGGTCAAAGCGGTGCACCCATTGAACGCATAGGATGGTATTTTTTTTACCTTATTTCCAATATTAATTATTTTTAGATTTGAGCACTTTCTAAAAACTGGATAATCTGATGACCCCATTGAAGTGCAGTTTTCTGCATTATAATTAACTTCGGTCAAGCCGGTGCAACCTTGGAACGCCGTTTCTCCAATCTCAGTTACAGAATTTGGGATAGTTACCTCGTTTAAGCCTGAGCAACCAGAGAACGCAACTCCACCAATTGATGTAATGGAATTGGGAATAGTAACTTCGGTCAAGCCGGTGCAACCTTGGAACGCTAAGATACCAATAGAGGTTACGGAATAAGTTATTCCATTATATATTACTGAAGTGGGGATCGTAACAGAGCCGGAGTATTCGTTAGTAAAGCTGTCATACGAATCCCCTTGATAAGTAACTTCGACCGTTTCTGCTGATTTATTAAGATAATTGTAATAGATACCATCGACAGCAAAGTCGTGGGCAAGTGTGGGGAGTGATACGCTGAGCATAATTGCTGTCGCAAGAAGTGCTCGAAAATGAGTAATAATTTTTTTCATACAATAAATAATATGTGCCTCGTGTGTCCCCGCATTTGGCGTTTTATAAAGTGTATAATAAGGAAGACGCGGGACAATGCTCAGTTTATCTAACAAGAGGCATCGCCAAACGCCCATTCAGAAATAAACAATCCACTCCCACGCCTTATCGATATATCTCGATCCCCCTTGTCGGGGAGTGGATATACGACAAGCAAGAGCATCTTCATTGTTTACCCTTCTGAACTAAATTTTGGCGAATTTCTTGTTAAGGATAAAGCTGAAACGCTTCCTACAATATGTCTCACATGGATATGACAACATTTTGTCATCCATAAGATTGATACAAAGGTAATGTAAATAAATAACAATTAATAATTAAAAATGAAAAAAATGGGGGTATGTAATAAATGTTTAGGGATAATTTGGCTGATAAGACGTATATATTATCGGGGATAATAAAAAATAGAGATGCGTCAGAAAAATGAAGCATCTCTATAATGTATATGTGTGTTATACGTTTTAGTCGAATTTTATAGCGTCGAGTGCCGGTTCATCGGTTATTGCGATATTGAAAACTTCGAGCATGGTGTTGACATAATGGAATGTGAGTCCTTTGATGTAGATTTCGCTGATGTCTTCAACGTCTTTGCGATTGTCTGCCGAAAGGATTATGTCGGTAATGCCTGCTCGTTTGGCTGCAAGAATTTTTTCTTTGATGCCTCCTACCGGTAGCACTTTGCCCCGGAGCGTAATTTCTCCAGTCATGGCTGTGCGTGCTTTTACTTTGCGTTGAAGGAATGTAGAAACAATCGATGTTGCCATTGTAATACCTGCGGAGGGTCCGTCTTTAGGGATTGCACCTTCGGGAGCATGTATGTGTAGATTGAATTTTTCAAAACGATCGATAGGAATGTTGAGAGTATCGGCATGAGATTTTACATATTGAAGAGCTATAACTGCCGATTCTTTCATTACATCGCCAAGGTTGCCTGTCAGAGTGAGTTTTTCGCCTTTACCTTGTGCCAAAGATGATTCAATAAAGAGAATTTCGCCACCGACAGATGTCCATGCAAGTCCGGTTACAACACCGGCGAAGTCGTTCCCTTCATATCTATCTTTATTAAATGCTTCTAAGCCAAGTAGTGATTTTAGATCATCTTTTTTTATCTCGGTTGAGTATTCTTTGCCACTCATTTTATTGAGGACTATTTTGCGAATAATCGATGAGATTTTCTTTTCAAGTTGTCGTACTCCACTTTCAGATGTATAGCATTCAATAATTGTGTTGAGAGCCTCGTCGGAGAATTGGATTTCGTTAGGAGCAAAGCTGTGTTCGATAGCAATGCGTGAAATGAGGTGACGGCGAGCGATTTCAATTTTTTCTTCAATCAGATAACCAGAGATGTCGATAATCTCCATGCGATCAAGTAGTGGTTGAGAAAGTGTTGAAAGAGTGTTGGCTGTAGCTATAAACAAAACCTTTGAAAGATCGTAGTCAACATCAATGTAGTTGTCGTGGAAACGGCAATTTTGTTCAGGGTCTAATACCTCTAATAGTGCAGCTGATGGGTCGCCTTTGAAATCTTGACCAATTTTATCTATTTCGTCAAGGAGTAGAACCGGATTTGAAGAACCACTGCGTTTCATTGCATCAATGATGCGACCGGGCATAGCTCCGATGTATGTACGACGGTGTCCACGAATTTCGGCTTCATCGTGAAGTCCTCCGAGTGAAACACGTTGGTATTTGCGTCCAAGAGCTTTGGCTATCGATTGTCCAAGAGACGTTTTCCCTACACCGGGTGCTCCGCAAAGACAGAGAATTGGGGCTTTGCCACCAGGTGTGTTCATGAGAACAGCCAATTGCTCAAGAATGCGATCTTTTACTTTATCGAGCCCGTAATGATCTTCATTGAGAATCTCTTCGGCTTTTTTGAAGTCGGTGTTAAGTGGAGATTCATTATTCCAAGGGAGATCAAGGAGGGTTTCAAGATATGAGTATTGAATAGAGTAATCAGGGCTCTGAGGGTTCAGACGACGAAGTTTTTCAAGTTCTTTGTCGAATACTTTGGCTACGTGTTCGGGAAATTGAGTTTTATCGGCACGAGCACGAAGATTGTCGGCATCATCACTGTCGCCATATAGTTCTTGACGGATGGTTTCCATTTGTTGATGAAGGAAAACATTGCGTTGTTGTTCATCAAGTGATTTGCGTGCACGTTTTTGTATGTCACGACTAATTTCAACCATTTGCTCGTTACGAGATAGCTCGGTTAATAGTGCAAATGCACGTTCTTTTAGTCGATTTTGTGCCAATAGAGATTGTCGAAACTCAACATCAAAAGGGATATGAGATGATATAAGATTTATCAATCCTATTGGGTCGGGAAAATTCGCAATATTGAAGACTAATTCGTTTGGACTTTCGTTAGTTTTCTTTAATATATTTAATGTAGTTTCTTTTATTGTAGCTGACAACGCTAAAAATTCTTTATCGTTGCTGCGAGGATTGGTGTCTTTAATTGGTTTTACTTTTGCACATAGTTCAGCTTGAGGGATGGTGTTTCCCTCTCCTTTTCCAAGAATTTTGAATTTGCCACGAGCACGAACAATTGCCGTGTGGCTTCCATCAGGAAGATTGAACACTTTTAGAACATCTGCAAAAACACCATATTTGAACAACCCGGTTGTAACTGCCGGATTTTCTTCGTCGGCATTTAATTGGCACACTATGCCAATTGGTATTAGACGTTTTGACGCAATCTCGGCTGTTTTGCGAGAATTTTCTCTTATTAAAGAAATCGGAATCGTAACGCCAGGGAATAAAACGAGGTTACGAGTCGCTAATATGGGTAAATCTTCAAAAGAAGGTTCTGTGTTAAATGCAGTTGCGTCAATGTCTATTTGTCCGATAGATACAATCGCATGGTTATCATCGTTATTGTGGCTCATTATATTTAATGTGTATTATTATTCTGTTTGTAGATTATAATTCAAGATTTATTATAGCAAAATGAGTGCCAAAAATTAAGTTTGAAATTAAATAATATGAAAAAGTTGTAATTTGCCACGAAAACTAATGGAAAATGTAAATAATGTTTTGAAACATATCGAAAAAAGTTTGCAAATTCAAAAATAATGACTATTTTGCGGTCGTTTTGACAAAATATAAATAATTAATCATTAAATCTAAATAGTATGAAAGTTTACGAAACTAAAGAAATTAAAAACATTGCCTTGCTTGGTAGTAAAGGCTCAGGTAAAACCACACTCGCCGAAGCAATGCTTTACGAGTGTGGAGTTATAAAACGTCGCGGATCAGTTGATGCAAAAAATACTGTATGTGACTATTTTCCGGTTGAAAAAGAATATGGTTACTCTGTTTTTTCAACCGTTTTTTATGCTGAGTTTTTGGGTAAAAAACTAAATATGATTGACTGTCCCGGAGGAGATGACTTTGTAGGGGGTGCAATTACAGCATTAAATGTAACAGATACCGGTGTAATAGTAATCAATGGTCAATATGGTGTTGAAGTTGGTACTCAAAATATATTCCGTACTACAGCAAAATTGAAAAAGCCGGTAATTTTTGCAATGAATCAACTTGATGGCGAAAAGGCAGACTATGATAATGTTCTCGAACAAATGAAGGAAGTTTTTGGCAACAAGGTTGTTCCCATTCAATATCCATTGTCATGTGGTGCCGGTTTCAATTCAATGATTGACGTGCTTTTGATGAAAAAATATTCATGGGGTCCTGATGGTGGTGTTCCTACTATTGAGGACATTCCTGCTGAAGAAATGGAAAAAGCTAAAGAATTGCATCAACAACTTGTAGAGGCCGCTGCCGAAAATGATGAAACATTAATGGAAAAATTCTTCGACCAAGGACACCTGACCGAAGACGAAATGCGTGAAGGTATTCGTAAGGGTCTTGTTGATCGTTCTATTTTCCCTGTTTTCTGCGTAAGTGCCGAAAAAGATATGGGCGTGCGTCGTATGATGGAATTCTTAGGAAACGTAGTTCCTTTTGTTGAAGATATGCCTATTCCTGTTGATGCAAACGGAAACGAAGTTAAGCCCGATTCTAATGGTCCATTAAGTTTATTTGTATTCAAGACTACTGTTGAACCACATATTGGAGAAGTTAGTTACTTCAAAGTTATGTCGGGAACATTGACAGCGGGAGCTGACCTTGATAATATTACTCGTGGCTCAAAAGAACGTTTTGCACAAATAAATTGTGTGTGTGGACAAATCAAAACTCCGGTAGATAAACTTTGTGCCGGAGATATTGGTGCTACTGTGAAAATGAAAGATGTTCGTACAGGAAATACGCTAAATGAAAAAGGTTGCGACTATACTTACGATGGATATATTAAATATCCAGCACCTAAATATCAACGTGCGGTGCGTCCTGTAACAGAAAGCGATGCAGAAAAGTTGAGTGCAATTCTAACACGTATGCACGAAGAAGACCCCACTTGGGTAGTTGAACAATCTAAGGAATTGAAACAGGTTATTCTTTCAGGACAAGGCGAATTCCACCTTCGTACATTGAAATGGCGTGTGGAAAATAACGATAAGTTGCCAATTGTATTTGAAGAACCTAAAATTCCTTATCGTGAAACAATTACAAAAGCTTCTCGTGCAGATTATCGACACAAAAAACAATCAGGTGGTGCCGGTCAATTTGGTGAAGTACACTTAATTATAGAACCATATACTGAAGGTATGCCAGCTCCTGATACATATAAATTCGGTAGTCAAGAGTTTAAGATGAATGTGCGCGATACTCAAGAAATTCCTTTGGAATGGGGTGGAAAACTTGTGGTTTATAACTGTATTGTAGGTGGTGCTATTGATGCTCGTTTTATTCCGGCAATTGTAAAAGGTTTAATGGATAGAATGGAACAAGGACCATTGACCGGTTCGTATGCTCGCGACGTGAGGGTATGTATCTATGATGGTAAAATGCACCCGGTAGATTCAAATGAAATTTCATTCCGTCTTGCAGGTAGAAATGCCTTTAGTGAAGCATTCCGTAGTGCAAACCCAAAAATCCTTGAACCCGTTTATGATGTAGAAGTTATGGTCCCAGGAGATGTTATGGGAGATGTAATGAGTGATCTTCAAGGTCGTCGTGCAATCATTATGGGTATGGAAAGTGAAAGCGGATTTGAAAAGATCAGTGCAAAAGTTCCTTTGAAGGAAATGTCATCATACTCAACTGCTTTAAGCTCTATTACAGGAGGTCGTTCTTCATTTACAATGAAGTTTGCTTCATACGAGCTTGTTCCTGGTGATGTTCAAGAAAAATTGCTTAAGGAATATGCTGAGACTCAAACTGAAGATTAATCATTTTGCAGATTAAATACGAGAAGAGCCACTTTCAAATGAGAGTGGCTCTTTTGTTATAGAATGATTTAGTGGGATTGTTATTTACGAGTAGCAACAATGTAGTCTTTAACTTCTTGGAATAAATTTGTAGCAAAAACAAAGTCGTTAAGAGCTTTATTATCACTGCTATAAATTTGACTCATGTCCCCTACCCAATCACGATGACCTTTGTTTAGGAATATGATATTTTCTCCGATACCCAATACAGAGTTCATGTCGTGAGTGTTGATGATAGTAGTCATGTTGTATTCATGGGTGATATCACTAAGCAATTCGTCAATGAGAATTGATGTTTTAGGGTCAAGGCCGGAGTTTGGTTCGTCACAAAACAGATATTTCGGATTCATAGCTATAGCGCGAGCGATAGCAACACGTTTTTGCATACCTCCCGATAGCTCTGATGGATATTTTTTGTCAGCACCTTTTAGATTTACTCTCTCAATACAAAAAAGAGCACGGTCACGCATTTCGGCTTGCGACATTTTAGTGAACATAACTAAAGGAAACATAACATTTCCAAGAACTGTTTCGGAATCGAAAAGTGCTGATCCTTGGAAAAGCATGCCAATCTCCTTGCGTAAATCTTTCTTCTGTGTAGAATTCATTTTTAGTAAATCGCGACCATCATATAATATTTCCCCTTCTTCAGGAGTTACTAAGCCGACAATTGATTTCATCAATACAGTTTTTCCAGAACCACTTTGACCAATGATTAGGTTTGTTTTTCCTTCGAGAAATGTAGCATTGACGCTATGTAAAATTGTTTTTTCGTCGAATGATTTTGTGATGTTTTTTACTTCAATCATTGTAATAAAAGTTTAGTTAGGATAACATCAAATAATAGAATTAAAATACTGCTTGTAACAACTGCATTTGTGCTTGATTTACCAACATCAAGTGCTCCACCTTTGACGTAATAGCCATAAAATGAGGCTACTGAAGAAATGATAAACGCAAAAAACAAAGATTTGATAATGCCATACCACACGTACCATTGAATAAACATGGTTTGCATGCCATAAATGTAGCGAGAAACAGGTATAATATCTGTAAAAAGAGCAATGATGTACCCCCCAATTAAAGAGGTTCCCATGCAGAAGACTACTAAAACAGGCATAAATACAATAAATGCGGTAATTTTAGGAAGAACTAAATAGTTTGCCGAATTAACACCCATAATTTCAAGAGCATCAATTTGTTCGGTAACTCTCATAGTGCCAATCTCAGATGCAATATTAGACCCTACTTTTCCCGCTAAAATAAGGCACAAAATAGATGAAGAAAATTCCAGTAGAATAATCTCACGGGTAGCCATTCCAACCGCGTATGCAGGAATTAATGGCGACATAATGTTGAGTTGCATTTGAATGGTAATTACAGCACCAATAAAAAGAGAAATAATAATTACCAATGGAATTGAGTCAACTCCGAGTTTGGATATTTCAGATATTGTGCGTCTAAAAAATACGTGCCATTTATCGGGAATTGAGAATATTCGCTTAATGAAAAGGCAATATTTGCCAAATGTTGCTAAAGAATCGGTTATTACCATAATATATAAATTTTATTATGCAAAGTTACAACATTTTCCTGAATATAATTGTTTTTTTGACATGCTGCAAGGTGTCAATTATCTTTAATGACTACTAAATCAGTAAAAATAGCGATAATGATAATGTTATATGATGTTTTTTTACTAATTTCGTGGTGGTGAAATCTGCAGTTAATGATGATAAATGCCAGTAAGCAGATTGAACGATAATATTATATGTCGTTTAGAAGATGAAAGAAAAGGAAGAAATAGAATTAGGTTATAGTGTAAATTCTCAATTTTCAGATAATGAATTAGAAAATAACCAACCTATGGTGTTGAGAACTGAGAATTTAGTGAAAAAATATCGTCAACGTACGGTAGTTAATCATGTGTCGATAGATGTTAAACAGGGTGAGATTGTTGGTCTATTAGGACCAAATGGAGCCGGTAAAACGACGACATTCTATATGACAGTTGGTCTTGTTACACCTAATGAAGGTGAAATATTTTTGAATGACTTAAATATTACAAAGTTTCCAGTATATAAAAGGGCTCAAAATGGAATTGGATATTTGGCTCAAGAACCATCTGTGTTTAGGAAAATGTCGGTTGAAGATAATATACGGTCAGTGTTAGAAATGACAAATACCACAAAGGAGTTTCAAAAGGATAAATTGGAAAGTTTGATATCGGAATTTAGTCTTGAAAAGGTAAGAAAAAACCTTGGAGACCAATTGTCGGGAGGAGAACGACGTCGTACGGAGATTGCTCGATGCCTTGCTATTAGTCCAAAATTTATAATGCTTGATGAACCATTTGCAGGAGTTGACCCTATTGCTGTGGAGGAAATTCAGTCGGTAGTATATAAGTTGAAAGAAAAGAATATAGGAATTCTAATTACAGACCATAATGCTCCAGAAACATTAAGTATTACAGACAGAGCTTATTTGCTATTTGAGGGTAAGATTTTGTTTCAAGGAACCTCTGAAGAACTTGCCGAAAATCCGATTGTAAAAGAGAAGTATCTTGGACGGAACTTTGTATTTCATCGAAAGAAATTTGATTAAGATATATTATGATATAAAAAAGCCTCATTTTGAGGCTTTTTCTTTATGAATGTGATATGGTTCGATAATGTCGGTATAACTGTATTATCAATAATGATGTAGTTGTTATGCTAATTAAAATAAGAACATAGCTTTCAGAAGAAAAATCGGTTGCAATTTTATTTATGTCAAAATTAATTGTGTTGCGTGAACTTATCCATGAAGAAATTACTACTAAAGAATTGTTTAATGTGTGAGCAAAAATAGGAAGCCATATTGAACCACTCCAAAAAATAAGGTAGCCAAAGAATGCTCCAAGAAGAACGCGAGGAAGGAATCCATAAAATTGGAAATGTAATGCACTAAAAATAACGGCTGTTATCCAAATTGCATAATGTGGATTCATGGGTCGAGTGCGGAAAATATTTTGAAGAGCCCCCCTGAAAAACAACTCCTCTCCCAAACCGGTAAGTAGCCCTATTATAAGAATTGACATGATTAGACTTCCTATCGTAGGTTCTCCAAGTAGAATTTTAATTTGTGTTCTATTTGATTCTTCAAGTGCTTTTAATGAATTTTCAAGTCCTGATAATGCATCGGGAAAAACGACTGATTCGTTGCAATGAATAATGAAGTTCATTGTAGGAATACTAAATATTAAAATTAAAATGGTTAATAAGATGCTTTTTAATGATGGCAATTTTCGTAATTGCAAAAAATCGGCTGGTAGTTTAGTGATAAATAGAGCAATAGCAATTGATGGAGTGATAAAGAAAAATATATTTTGAATTACGGTTGAAATGCGTAATGACGTAGTGCTTTCTCCCCATAACGATGTTATAATATATGCAAATAAACCGCTTATAAATATGCCGATTATTGCAAGGCAAATAAATGCACTTATTCTTGATTTGAAATTTAAGATAAGTTTATTCCCATTAATCATATCTATTCTATACTTTGTTAAATATTTAGATAAAAATCAGTTGTTAAATTAATGTATTCCTGGCTAAAATTATTGTTAGTCTCTCTGATTGATAGAGATGTATATTCTGTAGTACATTTAATTTTGCTAAACTCCCATAAAAGACGTGTTGCTTTACCTCCTGTTCTTGAGTAAACATGAGTTAGTCGAGAAATAAACATATGTTCTAATTCAGAGTAGAAAATTATGTCATCTTGCCTCTCAACCGGAGATATGATAGATAACTTCCCATTGTCGGTGAGTAATTTTTTAGATAGTTTTATAAGTTGGTCATATCCAAGGGAATTCGAATGTCTGGCTGTTGCTCTTTGTCGATTGGGTGCAACCGGACCATTATTGAAGAATGGAGGATTACTTACAATATGATCAAAACATGAGATGTTGTGAGGCATAGATGCCCATACGACAAAATCCGAATTAATTATTGAAATGCGATTGCTCCAATGGGAGTCTTTTATGTTTTCTATTGATTGTTTTGCCGCGAGTGGGTCTATTTCTATACCGGTAATTGAAGCATTACTTCGTTGTGCAGCCATTAATGAAATTAAGCCACTACCCGACCCAATATCTAAAACGTTGCTTGATGCTGATACGTCAGCCCATGCTCCAAGCAACACCCCATCAGTGCCAATTTTCATCGCACAATCACTATCATTTATACTGAAATGCTTAAATTGAAAACGGTATTTATTGTTGTAGTTCATTGCTAATTGTGAAAATAGACTGCAAAGTTACGAAAATATTCAAAACAACTAATCGAACTCGCTTCTTTTGCTTGTTTAATATGTTGTAATTAGCTATCTTTACATCAAAATTAAGTAAAGATGGAAATAAAAAGTGCTAAATTTATAATAAGTAATACTGATGTAAAGAAGTGTCCCCAAGATAATAAAAATGAGTATGCGTTTATCGGACGTTCTAATGTTGGAAAGTCTTCATTGATAAATATGTTGACAGGGAAGAAATCATTGGCTATGACGTCGGCAACACCCGGTAAAACGATGCTAATAAACCATTTTTTGATTAATGACGCATGGTATCTTGTTGATTTGCCCGGTTATGGATATGCTCAAAGAGGAAAAGATAGTCGTAAACAATTAAAAAATATAATAGAAAGTTATATATTAAAACGAGAAACAATGGTAAACTTGTTTCTTTTGATAGATTCGCGACACAAACCTCAAAATATCGACAAGGAGTTTATGCAATGGCTTGGCGAAAATGGTGTGCCGTTTAGCATTGTATTTACAAAACTTGATAAAATGTCTTCTTCAGCTGCAAAAAAAGCGATTGAGATATATTGCAATGAGTTAAAGAATGATTGGGAAGAATTACCTCCGGTTTTTAAGACTTCAAGTGTAGATAAAAGAGGAAGAAGTGAAATATTAGACTATATAGAGCAATTAAATTCAATGGTTGATGAATAGTTAGTGTAATGGACGCAAAATATTTTAATAAAGAAGAACATTCAAAATTAGTGCCATATTGCCGACAGTTGTTGTCAGTGTCGCATGATGTGCTTCAAAATGGCGATTTTTCATTAGTAAAACGAATAATAATATCGGCGGTAAAAGGAGGTCATTATCGTCGAAATAAGTATGGGTTAAATCCAATAATTCATAATTTAGAAACGGCATTATTATTGTGTGATAAAATCAGCCCTGATAGGAATATGATTATTGCTATTTTATTGCATAATCTGTGTCAAACAGAATATATTTCAGTTGAAGAACTTAAAAAACAATGGGGGAATGATGTCGCTAAATTAATAAAAGGGTTATTAAAAGTTGCAACATTATATAGCCGTCAAGCAGCAGTTGAAAGTGATAATTTTAGAAATTTGTTACTTACTTTTGCTGAAGATATTCGTGTGATAATTATAATGATAGTGGAGCGTCTGACCTTGATGCGAGCTATAAATCACCATCCTAATGAAAAATATGTGCATGATGTAGCTTATGAGGCAAATTATCTGTATGCACCATTAGCACATAGGTTGGGTTTGTATGTGATTAAGTCGGAATTAGAGGATTTATCATTAAAATATACAAATAGAGAAAAATTTACTGAAATTGCTCACAAATTAAAAGAAACCAAGGTTGAGCGAGATGAATATATTGCATCGTTTATTACTCCGGTTAAGAAAAAATTAGAGGAAGCAGGTTTAATTTTTGAAATCAAAGGTCGCACGAAGTCAATATATTCGATATGGAATAAAATGCGAAAGCAAAAAAATGACATTGATGGTATATTTGATTTGTTTGCTATTAGGGTAATATTAGATTCTTCATTAGAAAAAGAAAAAGCAGATTGCTGGTTGGCATATTCAATCATTGCAGATATGTATCAGCCTAATACCCAGAGAATGAAGGATTGGCTTACAATTCCTAAAAGTAATGGGTATGAGTCTCTTCATACAACTGTCGTTGGCCCTGAAAATAAATGGGTTGAGGTTCAAATTAGAACCAAACGAATGGATTTAGTAGCAGAAAAAGGGCTTGCAGCTCATTGGAAGTATAAAGGAGGTAAAAGCGAAAATAATCTCGATACATGGATGAATAATGTGCGAGATATTTTGGAGGCAGCCGAAACCGGTCCAATGGAGTTAATGAAAAACTTTAAGATGGATGTATATGCAAAAGAGGTGTTTGTGTTTACTCCTAAAGGAGACTTATATAAATTACCATTAGGAGCAACTATTATTGATTTTGCATTTAATATACATTCAAGATTAGGATGTCAGTGTATAGGAGCAAAAGTAAATGGTCGAGCTCAAAAACTAAATTATAAATTGAATAATGGTGATTCGGTAGAAATTATTACGTCATCAAATCAAACTCCAAAGCAAGATTGGTTGAGCTTTGTAGTTACATCAAAGGCTCGAAATAAAATAAAGCAAACGATTCATGAGATGCAAAACCGAGCAGCTGATCTTGGGAAAGAATTATTGCAGCGACGATTTAAGAATCGAAAAATAGAAGTAGAGGAAGCTGTATTAATGAAACTCATCAAAAAGATGGGATTCAAAACTGTGACGGATTTTTATGATGAGATAGCCAAAGAAGCGATTGATATTGCAGATGTAATTGCTCAATATGAGTTATTAGAGCAAAAACTTAATGAGCCGACTTATGAAGTGCGGTCGGCAACTAGTTTTACACTACAACAAAAAGAAGATACAGACAGATCCGATGATGTATTAGTTATTGGAGAGAATATAAAAGGGATAAATTATCGCCTAGCTAAATGTTGTAACCCTATATATGGAGATGGCGTTTTTGGATTTATATCGGCAGAGGGTGTTATAAAAATTCACAAGAATGATTGTCCAAATGCGTCACATATTAGAAGTAAATATCCATATCGTATTATAACAACTCGTTGGTCGGGAAAAGTTGGTAGTCAATTTGGTGCTACATTAAGAATTATTGGCTATGATGATATTGGCATTGTAACAAATATAACGTCAATAATTAATAAAGAAAAGAATGTATTATTAAAGAGTATTTCTATTGACTCAAATGACGGTTTATTTCAAGGCTATTTGGTTGTAGGAATCACAGATATTAATGCATTAGATATGTTAATTAAAAAAATAAAAACAGTAAAAGGAGTAAAAGATGTTCAAAGAAGTTAGAGTTTTTCTTATTATAATTGTGTTATTATTTAGTTCGTGCATTTGCTCAAATCAAAAAGAAGTAGATGACAAGAAGGCTGAAATGTTGCTTTTAGAAGCTAAAAATGCATTGTCAAAAGATAATCCCATAGTAGCTATGCAATTTATTGAACAAATAGATAGTGTATGCAAAGAGCGGATAGATATTCGTCGAGAAGCATTAAAATTAAAGCCTCAAATAAAAGAACGGTTAATAATAAAAGAGATACAAATTATTGATAGCTTGCTCGTTGAATATGAAATAAATAATCCGGGGGTAGAAGTAGTATATAAAGCACGTGTTAATAAAGAAAAGTTGGAGCGTCAATTACAAGTCGCCCGTAATCAAATTGTAAGATTAAATGATTAGCGATAGGGCTTTGTTGGTACTTTGCTAATTTATGACTAAATTGTAATTTTGTAATAATAATATTTATATGATATGAAGATTACTGAATTAATTAAAAATTCTACAACACCGAGATTTTCATTTGAAGTTCTTCCTCCAATAAAAGGTAAAGGTATTGCACAGCTATTCAAAAATATTGACCAATTAATAGAGTATAAACCATTATATATAAACATAACTACACATCGCAGTGAAATGGTTTATAAATCTACGCATGATGGATTATATCAAAAAGTAACAGAACGTTCTCGTCCGGGAACAGTAGCAGTAGCTGCTGCAATTCAACATAGATATGGAATTCCTGCGGTCCCACACATAATATGTAGTGGTTATTCAAAGATTGAAACAGAATATGCTTTAATTGATTTGAATTTTTTAGGAATAACCAACTTATTAGTTTTACGTGGAGATAAAGCAAAACATGATAGTAAATTTATTCCTAATACAGATGGGCATTCTCACGCTTCTGAGTTGCAATTACAAATAAATGATTTTAATCGTGGATTATTTATAGATGGCACTCAGATGGATATAATTACCGATGAACGATTTAGTTATGGTGTGGCAGGTTATCCTGAAAAGCATGAAGAAGCTCCCAATCTTGATATGGATATAAAATGGTTAAAAGCAAAAGTTGACAATGGAGCTGAATATATTGTTACACAGATGTTTTTTGATAATGAAAAATATTATTCATTTGTTGAACGATGCAGATTAGCGGGAATAAATGTTCCAATAATACCAGGAATAAAACCTATTATAAATTTTAATCAATTAACGGTCTTACCTAAGGTGTTTAAGGTTGATTTGCCAACTGAATTGGCAACCGAATTATTAAAATGCAAAGATGATATTGAGGCTAAAAAAGTAGGCGTTGAATGGTGTATCGCCCAAGCTAAAGATTTGCTTCAAAAAGGGGTACCCTCAATCCATTTTTATTCTCATAATGCAACGCAAAGTGTGAAGAATGTGGTTTCACAAGTCTTTTAATCTAATTAAACATCATGAAGTTTCGCGATATATTATCACATGAGGGTGCAAAACAAAGAATACGATCATTTGTTGATAATGACCGCATTCCCCATGCGATATTAATAGATGGTCAGCCCGGAATTGGTAAATTCGCATTGGCTCGTGCTCTTGCCCAATATATTCATTGTGAAAATCGTCAAAATGGAGATAGTTGTGGCGTGTGTCCATCATGTATTCAGCATCAAACATTTAATCATATTGATACTCATTTTATATTTCCCATAATAAAAAAAAGTAGTGGAAAATCAGTGGTATCTGATGATTATATTGACGAGTGGAAAGATTATTTAACTCAAAATCCTTATATGGATTTTGATAAATGGTTACAAGCGTTAGATAATGTAAATGCTCAGCCACAAATTTTTGTAGATGAGAGTGTTGATATAATAAGAAAATTGAACTTCACTGCACATAAATCAAAATATAAGGTAGTATTGTTGTGGTTGCCAGAGCGAATGAAAATTGAATGTGCAAATAAATTATTGAAACTCATAGAGGAGCCACATAGCGATACTATATTTATAATGGTATCAAATAATTCAAAACAAATTCTTCCCACGATTTATTCCCGTGTACAACGCATAGAATTATTAAGATTAGGCGATGAAATAATTGCGAATTATTTAGTCGAAAAATATGCAATTGATTCCAATGACGCATTGTCAATTGCTCACCTTGCAGAAGGAAATATAAATAATGCAGAAAAAGAACTATTATCAACAAAAGAAACATCGAATTTCTTTTCGTTATTTGTTGAGTTAATGCGATTGGCTTACCAACGCAAAATCTATGATTTGAAACGATGGAGTAACGATGTAGCATCGTTGGGGAGGGAACAATCTATACAGTTTTTAGATTATTGCCAAAGATTAATACGTGAAAATTTTGTGTATAATCTAAACGTAAAAGAATTAAACTATTTGAATACGCAAGAGGCTCAATTTAGTGTTAATTTCGCTCGATTCATAACCGAAAAGAATGTTCAAAAGTTAATTGAAGTGTTAAATAAAGCTCAAATTGATATATCGGGAAATGCTAATGCAAAAATTGTCTTTTTTGACATATCAGTAAAAGTTATATTGTTACTAAAATCATAAAGTTATGGTTCCTTTTTTGCATCAAGTAGCTAAAGTTTATGTTGATAATGAAGCACAAAATTTGGCAAATTATACATTTGTATTTCCCAACAAGCGAAGTGGTGTATTTTTCTCCAATTACATTACACAAATAGTTGAAGAGACTATAATTTTACCTAAAATCGCAACAATTAGCGATTTTATTTCTGAATATTCAACAGGGATTGAAGCTACCCGAATGGAATTGATGTTTATCTTATATGAGGAATATCGTAAAATCAGATTAGACCGAACTTCAAATGATTCACAGATAGTTGAGTTTGATAAATTTCAGTTTTGGGCTGAAATGATATTAAATGACTTTAATGATGTTGACAAATATTTAGTTGATGCAAAGCAATTATTTCAAAATGTGAAAAAGCTCAAAGAAATTAGTAGTAATTTTCTTACTGAAGAGCAAATAAAGGTTATAAATCAATATTGGGGAGAAACGAGATTGCCCGATTCAATAACTTCATTTTGGAAACATATTAATCATCAGGAATCAGATGAATATTTAACCAATCAATTTATTAGATTTTGGGAAATATTATATGATTTATATATCGCATATAAAACTCGTCTTACTAAAGTTGGAATATGCTATTCGGGAATGTCATATCGAGAGGTTGCCGAATCGGTAAAATTTAATCAAGAAGGAGTATTATTGTCGTCAAGATATATTTTTGTCGGTTTTAATGTATTATCTACATCTGAGATAAAAATATTTGAAAAATTAAAATCAATCGGTTGTGCCGATTTTTATTGGGATTATAATTCTCCTGCATTTGATTATAAAGATAATAGAGCAACTCGATTTGTTGGCAAATATTTAGAAAGATTCAAATCTCTATATACACTTAATGAAGTTAAAATTAAAGAGTTTCCCGAGATTAATATTATAGGAGTCCCTTCAAATATAGGACAAGTAAAGGAAGCATCTGCTATATTATCACAAATAAATGCTCAAAGTGGGAAAATCGCTGAAAACACTGCGATTGTTCTACCCGATGAGGGTTTATTTATCCCATTATTACATTCATTGCCCAAAGAGGTTGCTGATGTAAATATAACAATGGGTTATCCTATGCGACACACCTCAGTAGCTTCGTTAATGAATCTAATAGTATCAATGCAACTACGAGCACGCATTGTTCATGAAAAGATACAATTTTATTATGAGGATATATTAAATATCCTATCTCACCCATTAATTAGGAAGATAGCGACTAAGGAATGTCGTCAGATAGTTAGGTATATTAATGATAATAGAGTTTTTAATTTAGCATCAGAATATTTATGTGATAACTATCCAACTTTTTCAGCAATATTCGTAGCAGTTAAAGATTTGAAAAATAGCGATGAGGTTGTTGGATATATTAGAAACTTATTGTTGTGGATAAAATCAAATTTATCAGTAAAAATCAAGTCGGCAGATAGTTATTTTCTTGATAAATATATTGACGCATTAAATAATTTTGAATATTTGTCGCAGAAGTATCATATCTCCATGTCAGAATCAACTGTATTTCATTGGGTTGAACGTATAGTCGGTGCTGAATGCGTGAATTTTGAAGGAAAACCATTGAAAGGATTGCAAGTGATGGGCGTTCTTGAAACAAGAGCATTAGATTTTGAAAACTTGATAATCTTATCGATGAATGAAAGAGTTTTCCCTCGAAAACATTATGCAAAGACTTTTATCCCAAATTCGTTGCGAAAGGGATATGGCATGTCAACTATCTCATATCAAGAAAGTATGTATGCCTATTACTTTTATCGAATGATATCGAGAGCAAAGAATGTATATATAATGTATGATGCTCGAACAGGAGGATTAAGAAGTGGCGAAATGTCACGATATTTACATCAACTAAAGTTTTTATATCAACGAGACAAGATTAAATTCTCAGTTGTGAATTATGATGTTTTAGCACCTGAAAAAGATGAAGTTGCTGTAAAAAAGACTCCTGAAATTATGGCAAAGTTAAATGTGTATAAAGATTCAGAGTCGAATCGTTATCTATCGGCGAGTGCATTAAATAAATACATTAGTTGCCCATTGTCGTTTTATCTTTACTATGTTGAGGGAATGCAACAAGAAGATGAAATTTTGGAATATATGGACGAAGGTACTTATGGAACGATAATGCATGAAATCGCTGAGAAATTTTATAATGGATTGAAAGGTGGAGCAAATGAGGTATTGGTAACAGCTGAAATTCTTGATTCTCAAAAAAAACGTCAAGGAGAGATTATGCAACAGATAACATGTTCGATAAACAACCATTATAATAAATTAGGAGAAGATAATGACACTCCACTTCATGGCGATAGTGAAGTGCTTGGCAAAATTATGTTGCATTTTACTTTGTTAATGCTTGAAAATGAGAAACAATTTGCTGACTTCCATTTTGTTGATGCTGAAAAAAAACAATTTGGACAATGGAAAATCAATGATAAACATACAATAAATTTCAAGCAAATTATTGATAGAATTGACAAAATTAACGTTGGCAGTGATACAATGCTTCGTTTTGTTGATTACAAAACAGGTAGTGATAAAGTTGATTTAGATGCGTTGACTTCATTATTTGATAGAGATAAAAAAAATCGTAGAAAAGCGATATTTCAATTATTTGTATATTGTTTGTATTATGCCTACTCTATAGGATATGATGGAGATATACAACCTTATATATATTCATATAGAACGATTAATACTGAACATCTTCCACCAATAACAATTGGAACATTAAAAGACAAAAAGATATTAACCGGATATTTGGAATATAAAGAAGAATTTTATGCATTATTTGAGCAGTTGATTGATGAAATTTTTGATGAAAATATACCATTTGTCCCTTCTCAAAATGATGAAGCGTGTAAATATTGCAAATTTGCTGATTTTTGCAATAAAGAGATAAAACAATAATGGCAGGGTTATATATACATATCCCCTATTGTCATAGTAAATGTGCCTACTGTGATTTTTATTCGATGCCACGCACCGATACTTTGCAACAATATGTTTGTGCGTTGTTGACTGAACTTGATTTGCGAATCTCAGAGATTGAAGATAAAATCACAACCGTTTATATCGGAGGTGGTACACCTTCGATACTTCCAATCGATTTATTGTCAAAGATTGTATGCAGTGTAGCAAATTATGTTGATTTATCAACTATTGAGGAATTTACCATTGAAGCTAACCCCGAAGATGTAACTGCTGAATGGGTTGATGCAATAAGCCGATTAGGAATCAATCGTGTGAGTATGGGTATTCAGTCTTTTAACGACAACGAGCTCAAAGTAATCAATCGACGACACACTGCTCATACAGCTCTTCAAGCGATAGAAACTTTGCGACGAGGGGGTATCACACGTATAAGTGGGGATCTAATCTATGGATTGCCGGGGCAAGATTTGATTAGTTGGAAAAGGTCGTTAGATCAATTAATGGAGTTACATCTCCCCCACTTCTCTGCATATTTGCTTTCTTATGAACCCGGAACCGGGTTGTATTCACGACTTATGGCAGGTAAGGTTGAGGAGGCTTCAGAGGAGTTAGTAAATGAGATGTATAAATATTTGATTTCAACAGCTCGAAGTAATGGGTATAACCATTATGAGATTTCAAATTTTGCACAATGTGACCAAGAGGCAATACATAACACTAATTATTGGCGAGACCTGCCCTATTTAGGCATTGGAGTGTCGGCTCATAGTTTCGATGGTAAAAATCGCAAATTCAATCCGGCTAATATTAAAGATTATATAGCCCGTTTATCGCAAAACAGATGCTATTATGAAATTGAGGAAGAAGATGCCGTTGCTCGACATAATGATTATATTATTGTTGCATTACGCACCTCACAAGGTATTGATTTAGAATTTTATCAAGGAAAATATGATTACGATATATTGGGTATTGCCCAACCTCATATTGATGCCGGTCGAATGCTTCTATTTGATAATCATTTGGCAATAGCCGAAGAATCGATGCTTATTTCCGATCGAATAATGCTTGATTTTATTGTTTAACTAATTCGTGGACTTTATAGAAATTATCTTTAGTCGTGGTGATATGGTTCACCTTTGAGAATTGTCATTGCTCGGTAGATTTGCTCGATAAAGAACAATCGTATCATTTCATGAGAGAAAGTCATTTTAGATAACGATAGTTTCTCATTAGCACGGTCATACATTGCTTTTGAAAATCCATACGGACCCCCTATCACAAAAATGAGATTTTTTGCCACAGTAACCATTTTCTTGTCGATATAGGTGGCAAAATCACGAGAGGTAAACTCTTTGCCTCGTTCATCGAGCAATACTACAACATCGCCGGCTTGTATTGCGTTGAGAAACATCTCCCCTTCCATTTCTTTTTGTTTCTCCTGCGTGAGCCCTTTGGTAGTTTTTACATCGGGCAAAATCTTAAATTCAAACGGCGCATAATGACTTAAACGCTTAGTATATTGTTCGCTTCCCTCTTGCAAATACTTTGCATTGGTCTTCCCTATTGCTAATAAAATAATCTTCATAAGAAATAAAGTAATTATGTTTAACTATTATTGTTACATAGAAATGTTACAATATCCTCAGCTTCGGACATATGAAGTGTCTGACGGATAGTGCTCTTGCGTTGATATACTGTACGAATGGATTGTTGTGTTACAACACTTATTTCCTTAGTTGAAAAATTTGCCCTTAAAAGACAACACAATTGTATTTCTTTATCATTGAGCGTTGTCCCAAACCTCTTAATCAACGAAGTGTAGAAGCCGTCATAAATATAATCAATAGTCTGATAAAGATCGTTCCAGTTCAAGAGAGAGTCCACATCCACCTCTTGGTTAGAAATCTCTTTCATTCGTTTTAGTAATGCTAAATTTGCAGACGTAGGATTCGATGTCGCCAATCTTATTACTCCCAACTGCTGTAACAATATCTTCTTGAAGAAACAATCATTTTTGTTGCCATCTGCTGCGTCTGATGATTCTGATAGGAGTTTACGTAGCGTATCAATCACCTCCTCTTTTTCAATTAGTTTACTTTTTCTATTTCGCAACCATAACAATAAACCCATTATGGCAAAAAGCATGACAAAAGTCAAAGCCAGAAATAGCATCTGTTCCTTTTGCCTTTGTATTGTTATCTGCATATTTTTCTCCTCAAGTCTCCAGTTAGCCTCTCGTTTAGCATCGGTAATCTTCTGAGCAACCATCGCCTTGTCTCCAAGACCATTAACAAAGAGTCCCCATTCCTTAACATCTACATTTGAAGTTTCGGCATAATCTAATAACAGTTTCACCACTTGTAGATACCCAGCCCTCGATAGGTCATTGTCAAATGTTTCATCCTTGGTAGCTTGTGCCAACTCCACATAATGGCGTGCTGTCGCAAGATCCTTAAGTTGCAAATGATACCACGCTAATGATGCATACGATAAAGCCTCTTCTGTCAGATTATTTCCTCTATCATGTTCAAGAACCTTTTCGCGAATCTCTATGGCTCCTCTTTGGTCGCCTGCAGAACTTAGAATATCAGAGTATGCAGGCAGTGCAAGTCTCCACATCAGTGTAGAATCTTCTGCATCCTTAGCAAGATTAAATGCTTCATCATAGTATGCTATTGCTCCATCCGAATCACCATTGTAGAACTTGACTACAGCAAGTTCGTGGAGTTTTCGGAATGAACGGATAGAATCATCTGCACTCATACTTTGCATGAGGTAGTGTTCCATCTTGTTATAATCACCATCTAATACAAGAAAATTCAAGAGAGCATATCGACTTTCGTCATCATCGGGATACTCTTTAAGATAGCGTTCCAAGATTTCATACGCCTTAGTCTTTTCTCCCACCCACCAGTAATAACTCGCAACAAGTCTTGTTGCCGTCATTATCGTTGTGGTATCTGTAGGCTCGTGTCTCTTATAAAACTCCAATGCAGTCACAATGTCATCATCCTCACTCAACGAGGCTCCCTCCATTTCGTGTTGCAAAGCTCGCCTAATACTCTCATCAGCTTTTTGTTTATCGTTGTTATATGCTGAGCAAGAGACGACCAATAAAGACAGGCATAGTATATAAATCTTCATCCTCATATCTCTCATTATTTTGTTTCTGTTACAAAATTACTCAAAATTTACGATATGCATCTCCATCATATAAACCAATATAAAGCCCAGATTACCCCAATATAAACTTTTTACATTTTAGGCATTTGTAACTTGCAGATATTCAGTATTATATAAAATGAGCTGCACTCAATAAAGTCAACGATATAAATCAATGATAAATGCCTTTTGAGGTAATTTTGCAGTAGTAAATAATATTAAAAGTTACACTTATGAAAAAGATTTTACGACTCATCGGACTTGTTTTAGTACAGGTCACTGCGTATGCTGGGAATACTATTTCCGGAAGAATCATAGATGATGCAGACGGTGCACCCCTCATTGGTGCTACTGCTACCATTCTTGATGGCAATAGCAATATTGTAATGGGTATTGCGACAAATGTCGAAGGTTGCTTCACTCTTAAAAATGTTAATAGTGGAAGTTATGTAATGCAATTTCAGTATCTCGGTTACAATGAGGTGCGAATAGAAATCACCAATCTTGACAGAGATGTTGATATGGGAGATATTAGGCTTTTAGTCTCAACTGTATTATTAGATGAGGTCATAGTAAGTGGTGATGCTGTAATCAAAAAGTCGGATAGACAGATGATTCTACCGACTCAGCAACAAAAACGAGCAGCCACGAATGGCATCAACCTATTGCAGCAAATGCCAATATCCCGAATCTCAGTGAGTCCAATAGATAAAAGTATCAAGACTACATTGGGTGAAGAGGTGCAGTTACGAATTAATGGTGTTGAAGCTACAAAAGAAGAGGTTGGTGCTATCCGACCAGAGGATGTAATACGAGTGGAATATCACGACAATCCGGGGCTAAGATATGGAGGTGCAGCTGCTGTACTTGACTACATAATAAGGAAGAGAGAGTATGGAGGAAACATTGCCGGAGACTTCACAAATGGCATTACACATCTTGGATATGGAGAGTACAACCTTTCAGCAAAGTACAATTGGAAGAAGTCCGCCATAAGTGCTGTTGCATCGTGGCAAAGGCGTGATTTGGAATGGACCAGAGAGAATTATGAGGAGTTCACATATTCCGATTATACCATTCACAACAAGGAACTGGGAGATCCCACAAAGGTGAAATTTGACTATATGAACTTCGCTTTCAACTATAATAGGACTGATGAAAAAAGTGTCTTTAATGTTGCACTCAGAAATAGTTATGATGACAAACCTAACGCCGTAACAGATAGAAATAGTACCCTATATCAAGGAGATAAGATATATAGTATCTCTGATAAACTACAACAGCGTTCATATATACCATCACTTGACATCTACTACCAATTGAATTTAAAGAACGATCAACACCTATATTTTGATGTTGTTGGTACTTATATTGGTAGTAGCAGTCATAGAGAGTATTCAATGGAAGAAATAGGTAGCGTGGATAGTACACCTGCAATCATCTCACAAACAGAGGGCAATAAATACTCTATTATCGGTGAGGCTATATATGAGCGACCACTCGGAAATGGTAAGATGACTACAGGATTCAAACATACGCAAGGGTATATAAATAATCTCTACGATGGCAATATTAGCAGTAAAGTCAGTATGAATATTGCTGAGAGTTATTTATTTGCAGAATATAATCAGAAGATAGACAGATTCACATACACACTTGGTATCGGAGGTATGAGGACATGGCATAAGCAGGAAGATTTATCACAAGAAAAGTATATATTCAGGCCAACAGTTACACTCTCATATAATGCCCCCAAGAATTTTTATTTCAGATACAACGCATATATGTCAGGTTACTCACCATCGCTTTCAGATCTTAGCAATGTTGCTCAGGAGATAGATATATATCAGATACGCAGAGGTAATCCTAACCTACATAGTGTTACCTTTGTATCAAATAGCCTTACAGCAAGTTGGAAATGTAAGTATGTAAATATTGAGTTGTTTGGACGATATAGTTATGACCATAAGCCCATTATGGAGGAAACCATATTTGAGAATAATCATTTCCTAAGGACAATGGCAAATCAAAGAGGTTTTCACCGATTAAACCTTCAATCTACTATTCAGATATTCCCATGGAAAGAGCATATTATGATAAAGCTCAATCCGTTTTTTAATAGGTACATCAGTCTTGGAAACAATTATACACATACTCACTCCAACCTCGGATTTAGAGGTAGTATCATAGGAATGTACAAGAATTGGATTGTTATGGCAGAGATGAGCACCAGCCAACATGACCTTTGGGGTGAAACATTAAGCAGAGGCGAGGCACTACACTCCTTCGCCATAGGTTATAATCACAACAAGTTAAGCATACAAGCAATGATACTTAATCCATTCACAAAAAGATATGAGCAAAGAGTTGATAATTTGTCTGCATTAGCTCCTAATAGCCAGTTGGCATACTCTACACAACTAAGCCAGATTGTTATGCTTAATCTATCATTTAATCTTGATTTCGGTAAACAATTCAATAGTGGTAGAAAGAAAATCAACAACAGCGATACAGATTCAGGAATCTTGTCTGGAACGAAATAGATGTTATTATTAATTAATTAATTAATAAGTAGGTGTTATTAATATCGTGTAATTTTATTTTGTGGTTAAAATATGTTTAAGAATTTTTGAACACACATTGTTTAAGTTATATTTGTAAGAAAATTTTATCGTGTATGAAAATATTAAAATATTATATCTCAATTTTGTGTATGCTTCAGTGTTTTGGTGTTTATGCTCAACCTGAAAAGCCAAAGAAAGTCATTATTATCGACGGTTATTTCTTTAATAGTATGCCAGTAGCAAAAACCGATATAGCAAAAATGCACATTATAAATGCTATGTCAGGAACTACAGCTCTTGGCCTTGAATTATCAAAGTCATTGCCTGATGAAGCAATTCAGTATGCAGTGCCTATTGAAGAAGTTGCAGACGGTGAAGAATTGCTTAAGAGATACAATGAGGCTATTTCAAAGTCAAATGGTTTTGCAGTAACCATAACTAAAAAGAGAATAATTAATGAGGGTGATAAATTCCCCGAATTTACTGCAATTGATATAAATGGTAAAACTTGGACAAATGCAGATATAAAGGGCATGGTAATGGTTTTGAATCTTTGGTTTTCCGGGTGTCGTCCATGTATAGCAGAAATGCCTGAACTCTCAAAGTGGAAAAATGAAATGCCAGACGTAATGTTCTTTTCTGCTACATACGAAGATGCAGAGCGAGCAAAGCCGGTTATTGAATATCAAGGATTTAATTGGATTACGTTGATTAATGATAAACAATTTACTGAATTTATTGGCTCAAATGGTTATCCAATGACTATCGTTATTGATAAATCGGGTATCGTAAAGAAAGTTGAGTATGGAACTTCTCCGATACAGCTTATTGAATTGAAAAAGTTTATTCAATTGTTGCGTTAATTATAATTGCGATTTTGTGGCTTTGTAAGATAATGATTACCTTTGTGGGAAATATAAATCAACAGAGTTATGAAAACAAAAGATGAATTGATTGATGATTTGTTGACTTTGGCGTTTGCTGAAGATGTGGGTGATGGCGATCACACGACTTTAAGTACAATTCCTGCCGATGCAATGGGTAAACAACGCCTTATAGTGAAAGAACCTGGTATTATTGCCGGTGTTGAAATGGCTAAAAAGGTGTTTGACAAGTTTGACCCTGAGTTAAAAATGACAGTATTTATCAATGACGGTGCAGAGGTTAAGCCCGGAGATATAGCATTTGAGGTTGAGGGACGTGTTCGCTCATTGTTGCAAACTGAGCGTGTGATGCTCAATATCATGCAACGCATGAGTGGTATCGCCACTGTAACTGCAAAATATCAAAAATTGCTAGACGGATTGAAAACAAAGGTGCTTGATACTCGCAAGACTACTCCCGGCTTGCGTATGCTTGAGAAAGAAGCTGTACGTATAGGTGGTGGTTGCAATCATCGTATCGGTTTATTTGACATGATTTTGATTAAGGATAACCATGTGGATTTTGCCGGTGGTATTAAAGAGGCTGTTGAGTCGGCTAAAAAATATTGCAAAGAAACAGGTAGAGACCTCAAGATCGAGCTTGAAGTGCGTAATGAAGATGAAATACGTCAAGCACTTGAAGTGGGTGTTGATCGCATTATGCTTGACAACTTTACTCCTGAACGAACTTGCGAGGCAGTAAAAATGATTAATGGTGCAGTGGAAATCGAATCGTCGGGAGGTATAACTATTGACACTTTACGTGCATACGGAGAGTGTGGTGTTGATTTTATCTCGGTAGGAGCATTAACTCACTCGGTAAAAGGTCTTGATATGAGCTTTAAGGCTTGCTAAACGTTATCTTGTAACGGCAAGCATTTTTTCGATATTGAAGCCTACGAAACTGTCAATCAGTGCGTGGGCTTTATTTTTTAGTTTTTCGACGGGATTGTTTGTTGTAAGCCCTATTACAGTGGCACCGGCTGCCATTCCGGCATCAAGTCCTTGTAGTGAGTCTTCAAATACAAAACAATCCTTGGGGTTGCACCCAATTCTTTCGGCAGCAATAAGGTAGCCTTGAGGGTGAGGTTTTGACTCTGTTACATCAGAACCGGTGATAACTGCATTGAAATATTGGCGAAAGTGTGGATAAGCATTATAAAGGGCATTCATTTTTACATCATCGCTACTTGTAACGATTGCCGTTGGTATCCCCTGCTCTTTTAGCGATTTGAGAAACTCAATCACTCCGTCGTAGATAGGATATGTGATGTTATGCTCAAATTGATGAACTCGGTTGATTATGTCTTGATGAATATCTTTAGGAAAATAAGTGTCAAGTATTTTGAAAAGAGCATTGCCTTTGATAATGAGAGCGAAATCGGCTACTCCTGTGGGATAAATTTTCTCAATATCTTCCCAAAATTTAGTGTAAAGTCCTTCGCTATCAATTAATACGCCATCTAAATCAAATAATACTCCTACTTTTTTCATTGTCGATTGTTTTATTTTTACGCAAAATTAATACTGAAAATGATTACAATTGCGTTGATTTGCGTTAATTTTGTAAAATAATTGAAATTATGGCAGATATATCTAAAAATAGTCCACTGACGTTGGGGCAAGAATCGATAGGAAAACTATTGATTCAGTATTCGGTGCCTGCAATTATTGCAAGTGTAGCAACATCGTTATATAATATTATTGATAGTATTTTTATTGGTCATGGAGTTGGAGCAATGGCAATATCGGGACTCGCCATTACTTTCCCATTGATGAATTTGGTAATAGCATTCTGTATGTTTATCGCTGCCGGTGGTGCAGCTATTAGTTCGATATATCTCGGACAGAAAAATTACGACAGAGCAACCGATGTGTTATCTAATGTGGTAAAATTATGCTTAATACATTCAATTGTATTTGGTGGTTTGTCGTTGATATTTCTTGATGAAATACTATATTTCTTTGGGGCGACCGATGGCACGATTAAATATGCTCGTGAGTTTATGCGTATAATATTATATGGCACTCCAATATCATACCTATTTATCGTTCTTAATAACTTAATGCGGGCAACAGGTTATCCCAAAAAAGCAATGTTGTCGGCGTTGTTGTCGGTGTTGGTAAATATTATATTAGCTCCTATATTTATTTTTGTGTTGGACTGGGGAATTGCTGGGGCAGCGTTGGCAACTATATGTGGTCAATTTGTATCGCTTGTGTGGCATATATTTCATTTTAGAGCAAAATCAAGTTTTGTGCATTTCGATAAATCGCACAATAGTTTTTCTTGGTCGATTATCAAAAACGTCTATTCAATTGGATTATCTCCATTCTTGATGAATGTTTGTGCCTGTGTTGTGGTAATTTTCATAAATAAAGCGTTGCTTGAAACCGGTGGAGAAAATGGTGATATTGCGGTGGGAGCATACGGAATTGTAAATCGCGTAGGTATGTTGTTTGTGATGATTGTATTTGGAATCACACAAGGTATGCAACCTATATTAGGATATAACTATGGTGCTAATAAGTGGCATCGGGTTAAAAGAACATTGTATATAGGTGTTGTTGTGGGTGCATTAGTAACAACTATGGGATTGGTTGTGGCAGAGATATTCCCTCGTGAAATTTCGGAGCTATTTACTACTGATGCAATATTAATTGACATTTCAACCACCGGGTTTAGGATTAGTTTCATGTTCTTTGCCGTAATTGGGGCACAAGTTGTAATCCAAAATTTTTTCCAATCAATAGGGAAACCAATGATTTCGATATTTCTGTCGTTAACACGCCAATTGATATTTTTGATACCTACCCTATTGATATTCCCTAAATTGTGGAGTGTTGAAGGAGTGTGGATAAGTCTTTGCACTTCTGATCTCTTGGCATTTATCGTGGCAGTAATAACATTGGTGGTTATAATGAAAAAACTTAATAAAGTCGTTACACATAAGTATGATTAAAGAGTTACAATTACGCGTTGCTCCTGAAATCGCATATCAAGAATTGAGGTTGTTGGGGACAGTTTCTACGGAATTACAAGTAGATGCAAATGCAATAAAAAAAATGCAGATAATAAAGCGGTCGATTGATGCACGTCAACGTAATGTAATGATAAATCTTACTGTAAAGGTTTATATTAATGAAGAGCCCACGACTGATTTATTGATAACACCAATCAAGTATGCCTCGGTTGAAGGAGCAAAGAAAGTAATTGTAGTTGGTGCTGGTCCTGCCGGATTATTTGCAGCCCTACGATTGATAGAATTAGGACTCTGTCCAATAGTTTTAGAACGTGGAAAAGATGTTGATTCTCGACGTAGAGATATGGCTCGAATTGCACGCGAAAACATTGTTGATCCCGATTCAAACTATTGTTTTGGAGAAGGTGGAGCCGGTGCATATTCAGATGGTAAACTATATACACGAAGTAAAAAACGTGGCTCAGTAGAAAAAATTCTTGCCGTTTTTCATCAGCATGGGGCATCGCAAGATATATTAATTGATGCTCACCCACATATTGGCACTGACAAATTGCCAAATGTTATAAAAGCGATGAGAAACACCATAATTAATTGTGGTGGAGAAGTGCATTTCTCAACAAGAGTAACAGATTTATTGTTGAAAGAATGTGAAATCGTTGGGGTTAGATGTCAAGATGGAAGAGAATTTAATGGACCTGTGATATTGGCAACGGGGCATTCAGCACGTGATATATATTATCTTTTAGATAATAAAAATATTGATATTGAGCCAAAGGGATTGGCAGTTGGAGTGAGATTAGAACATCCGCAACATTTGATAGATTGCATACAATATCATAGTAAAAATGGACGAGGAAAATATTTGCCTGCAGCTGAATATTCAATGTTGACACGCGTAGATGGTCGTGCAGTTTATTCTTTTTGTATGTGTCCAGGTGGGTTTATTATCCCGGCAGCGAGTGGACGAAATCAGATGGTTGTAAATGGGATGTCGCCATCGAACCGAGGTACAAAATGGTCAAATTCGGGAATGGTTGTTGAAATTTTACCGGAAGACCTACCTGAATATGAAAAATATGGAGCATTAAAGATGATGAAGTTTCAAGAGGATATTGAAGCTAAATTCTATGAAGAAAGTCAATCTACGCATAATGCTCCGGCACAAAGAATGGTTGATTTTGTAGAAGGACGAAATTCAACCTCACTTCCTCCAACATCATACGCACCAGGCATACATTGTGCCAGAATAGATAAATTATTGCCTAACTTTGTTGCAACAAGGTTGCAACAAGGTTTTAGAGATTTTGGGCGAAAATCAAAAGGGTTCCTTACGAATGATGCGGTATTAATTGGAGATGAAACTCGCACATCTTCCCCTATTAGAATCCCTCGAGATAAAGATACATTAATTCATATAAAAATCAGTGGCTTGTTTCCATGTGGCGAAGGTGCCGGTTATGCTGGAGGAATAGTATCGGCAGCAATCGATGGAGAAAGATGTGCTGAAGCTGTATTTAATTATCTGCATAATAAAGATTAATCTCCTGCATCAATTTCAGAAAGTTCTTTCATCTCTTGATATTCATTCCAATCAGGGTCATTTTCACAATAAATAGAAATGGGTAGAAGCTCAAAGGTTGCAAGAGCTTCGTTAAGTTTGCACCCAAAAATATGTGTGCTTAATGTATAAAATATCCAATTTCGTTCATTATCCCCTGTGTATATACCGGTGAGTATCGCAACCGGGTCTTTCTTAAACTCAGATTCAAGAGCATCTTGGACTTGCTCCATTAGTGATGATGTTGTAAAATCTGGCATACCAGAAGAGTCACCTTCGTATTTCCATGTTATTTCTACTCTGATATTGAATCGAGGATTATTGCGAAATTTATCTACATCACGACGACCTGTAACCATTATCAGTCGTCCGTTTTCACTTTCTGTTGGAGATGTCCACCAATCGCTTGTTTTGTTCATGTTAATTTTAATGTTTTAATTATTGTTGCCAAAGATAGCAATAGTTGGTTAATTTACAATGATTAACATGTGGAAAAATTTGTTGGGTTTAGGATTATTCATTAACTTCGCATATTATAAAAATAAAAGAGATGAATCGAATTTTACTAATAGGAGTATATATTATTTCGTTGGTGTGTATATATGCACAACCAAAACATGAAATAAGAGCTGTGTGGTTAACGACAAATAGTGGTTCGGATTGGCCCAAAGGAGAATATAATGTTACTACTCAAAAAGAGAATCTTTGTGAGATATTAGATAAATTAGCTGCAGCTAATTTTAATACAATTATATTCCAAGCACAAGTCAAAGGAGATGTATTATGGGAATCAACAATGCAGCCTGCATTAAGATATGTAACGGGTAATGGAGCAAATGGAATGAGTTATGATGTTAGTAAATTTGTAATTGAGGAATGTCATAATCGCAATATGGAGTGTCATGCTTGGATTGTTCCTTATCGTATTGGAACAACGAGTGATACAAATAAATATAAAAACAATAAAGTTAAACACCCTATTACAACAAATCCTGAATTATGTGTAGAATATAATGGTGCATATTATTTAGACCCCGGATTGCCAGAAACTCGTGAATATTTATTAGATGTTTATCGAGAATTAATTTCAAACTATGATTACGATGGGGTGAACTTCGATTATACACGATATCCTGGTTCTGATTTTGATGATGCTGATTCATACGCAACATATAATCCAGAAGGGTTACCTAAAGATGATTGGCGTCGTCAAAATATAAATACTTTTATAGCCGAGTTCTATGAAATGGCAAAAAGTATTAATCCAAGTATTAAGGTCGGTGCGGCTCCAATTGGAACATATAAAAATGTATCAGGATATGGAAATATGACAGCATACGGAAGTGTATATCAAGACGCTTGCCAATGGATGCAATCAGGAAATCATGATTTATTAATACCTCAGATGTATTGGAACGAAAATTATGGATTCTCTCCAAATATGTCAACTTGGGTAACAAATTGTGCCGGACGTCAATTAGTGATTGGACTTGCTCCATATAAAATGGTTGATGGCTCAAATGATTGGGACGTTTCAGTGGTTACAGACCAAATAGAAAAAATTAGAAAGCAAGATGGAACATCGGGAGTGTGTTTTTTTCGCACGGACCATGTAATTGATGATTCACAATCTAAAATTGCAGATTTATATAATGAGTTGCAAGACAATTACTTTAATTATCCTGCACACATTGTGCCGATGGACTATAATGGGATTACTACTCCTAATGAGCCAAAGAATGTTGTGCAAGAATATGTCAATGGTCAATATTATATCACATGGGAAACACCAGAGTTCGATGTTGATAATACTCCAATAAAATATTATTCGATATATTTGAGTGATGGAAGTTCTGTCGATTTAGATGATCCCCAGCAAGTAGTTGCTCATATAGTGAAAGATACTGAATTCGTTTATTCATCAAATGATGCGAATTTAAGATTTGCGGTAACAACTTTTGATAAAAATTATTATGAGAGTGAACCTGCAATATCTGAAATTTCGGGTATCGATGATGTGTTGAATATCTTGCAAAAATTTAATTATTCAAATGGAGTGATTAATATAGTTTCTAACCATATTGTCGCTGTTGAAGTATATTCTATAAGTGGATATCGATATATATATCAATCAATTGATGGAAATGAAGCTTCTATTTCGTGTGAAGAATTGCCAAAAGGAGTTTATATCGTTAGAACGTTATGTGATAATGGCTCAATGAGTGTTAATAAATTTATTCGCTAAAAATTGTAGTGAAAGATAACATTGTTTAATTTTGTACTAAATTAATTATAATATAATGGAAGTAACAGGAAAAATTATTTTAGCATTACCTGAAATGTCAGGAACATCAAAGGCTGGTAATGCATGGAAAAAAAGAGAGTATGTGTTAGAAACACAAGAACAATATCCTAAAAAAGTGCATTTTGATTTCTTTGGGGAACGTGCTGATCAATATCCTTTGTCGGTAGGTGATACAATTCGATTAAGCTTCGATATTGAAAGTAGAGAGTATAATGGAAGATGGTTTACAAGTATTAGAGGTTGGAAAGCAGAGAAAGTTGATGCAAATGCAATAAATTATTCGTCAGAAACAACGCCAACACCTCCTCCGGTTGTAAACGAAATAGCTCCGGTGTCAATAGCAAGTGATGATAATGATGATTTACCTTTCTAATTAGGGATTATATAATTAAAGAGAAAAAGAGCTACAGTCATTATGATTGTAGCTCTTTCTGTATATTCAGGTGTATTAAATTCTATACATAACCTTTAATAATGCCTCGTTTTGAGTTACGAATAAACAAAATGATTTCATCTCGTTCTTTCGTGGCAGGAAGTTCTGCTTCTATGCGTTCAACAGCATCACTAACATTTAGTTGAGAAAGATATAGATAACGATAAATTTCTTGGATTTCTCGAATTTGTTCGTTTGTGAAATTGCGACGGCGAAGACCAATTGAGTTTACCCCAGTAAATGAAATAGGTTCGCGAGCAGCTTTTACGAATGGAGGTATATCTTTGTTTACTAAGGCCCCTCCTTGAATCATTACGTGAGAGCCAATGTGGCTGAATTGGTGAATTAGAGCACCTCCACCAATTACTGCGTAGTCATCAATGACAACTTCTCCTGCAATTTGTGTCGCATTTGAAATTATAACGTTGTTGCC
Organism: uncultured Muribaculaceae bacterium; assembly: GCA_904502025.1. GTDB lineage: Bacteria > Bacteroidota > Bacteroidia > Bacteroidales > Muribaculaceae > RGIG4079. The sequence goes on along the minus strand of CAJGDJ010000010.1, from coordinate 28,089 downwards.
AACAATACTATCATGAGCAACGTGAGAATATGCCATAATAAGGCAATTGTCCCCAACTATAGTTTTTCCTTTTGCTGCTGTTCCACGATTTACAGTTACACATTCACGAATGGTAGTATTATCACCAATAATAGCAAGAGTCTCCTCTCCTTGGAATTTTAAGTCTTGTGGAATTCCTGAAATTACAGCACCTGGAAAGATAGTGCAATTTTTTCCTATTCTTGCCCCTTCCATAATTGTTACATTACTTCCAATGCGAGTCCCGTCTCCAATTTCGACATTGTTTTCAATAGTAACAAATGGATCAATAACAACACTTGGTGCTATTTTTGCTCCAGGGTGAATATACGCTAATGGTTGTTTCATATTTGTCTATTTTTATTTGTTCTTTATAATTTGAGCCATAAACTCACATTCGGTAACAATTTTTTCACCAACGAATGCGTATCCTTTCATTACAGCACAACCACGACGGAGCTCTGTCATAAAGGAAACATGGAAAATTAATGTGTCTCCAGGTACTACTTTTTGGCGGAACTTTACATTGTCGATTTTCATGAAATAAGTTGAATATCTCTCAGGTTCGTCAACAGTCCCTAATACGAGTAGACCTCCAGTTTGTGCCATAGCTTCAATTAATAGAACACCGGGCATTACTGGCTCTTGTGGAAAGTGTCCTTGGAAGAATGGTTCGTTAGTAGTAACATTTTTTATACCAACAATATGATTTTCCCCTTTTTCAATAATTTTATCAACAAGGAGGAATGGGTAGCGATGTGGTAAAAGCTCTCTAATTTGATTGTTGTCAAGAACAGGTGCTGCAGATGGGTTATATACTGGGGCTTGAATGTCTTGACGTTTTATCTCTTTTCGAATTTTTTTAGAGAATGTTGTGTTTATTGAGTGTCCGGGACGAGTTGCAATGATTTTGCCCTTTAGTGGGCGACCAATTAATGCAATATCTCCAAGGACGTCCATTAATTTGTGTCGAGCCGGTTCATTTTCAGATGTGAGGGGCTTGTTGTTGATGTATCCAAATTCAGTTACATTTTTACGAGGTACGTTCATTAAATCGGCTAAACGATCTAACTCGCTTTGAGGTAGTTCTGAATCATATATGACAATTGCATTGTCAAGGTCTCCACCTTTAATTAAGTTGCCTTTTACCAATGGCTCGATTTCACGAACAAATACAAATGTTCGACTTGCACTAATTTCAGAGGAGAAATCAGATAATCTATCAAGTGAAGCAAATTGATTTGTAAGAATTGGAGAGTCAAAAGCAATCATTGTATCAATACTGAAGTCTTCATCAGGTAAAACAACTATTGACGCTCCAGTAGTATCATCACGAACTTCGATTTTTTGTTTTACGATATAATAATCTTTTTCGGCTTTTTGTTCAATTGTACCAACTTCGGCAATTTTTGCACAATATTCAGATGCACTACCATCAAGAATTGGCATTTCTGGAGCATTGAGCTTGATTAGACAGTTGTCAATGCCTGCAGCATACAATGCTGCCATTGCATGCTCAATTGTGCTGATTGATATTTCACCTTTGCAAATTACAGTGCCACGTGTTGTCGCTGTGACATATTCAGCCAACGCATCAATAATTGGCTCATCTTCAAGATCAATTCGTTGGAATTTGTAACCATGATTTTCAGGTGCAGGACAAAAAATGGCTTCAATTTCTAAACCAGTATGCAGACCCTTCCCTTTTACGCTAAATGAATCATTTAATGTAACTTGTTTCATTTGTTATAGTAATATTATGATTATTCTTTGATTTTGTTCTCTAATTCAGAAACTCGGGCATTTAATTTCCCCAAATTTTTAATATATACAGATTGTCGCATAAAATCTTTTGCATCAGTTGCTGGATATCCCATTAATTTACTTCCTGATTTCACATTTGATGGAATTCCTGATTGAGCACCAATGGAAACTTTGTCTCCAATGGATATATGACCGGCTACGCCAACTTGTCCCCCAATCATACACCACTGCCCTATTTTAGCGGAACCTGCGATACCAGCCTGAGCTGCCATTACTGTGTTTTCGCCAACTTCTACATTGTGAGCTATTTGGATTAGATTGTCAAGCTTTACTCCTGACTTTATTTTGGTGCAACCCATTGTAGCTCTATCAATTGTTGAATTTGCTCCAATTTCAACATTATCTTCGATTATTACATTGCCAATTTGTGGAATTTTGTTATATCCATTCTCAGTTGGAGCAAAACCAAATCCGTCAGCACCAATTACAGCTCCGGCATGTATAATACAGTTCTTCCCAATTTTACAACCTTGATAAATCTTAACACCAGAATACAAGATGGTTCCGTCGTCAATCGTTACATTGTTTCCGATATAAGTATGTGGATAAATTTTTACACTTTTACCTAATGAAACATTGTTGCCAATATAAGCAAAAGCTCCAATATATGCATCTTGAGGAATGTCAATATTGGAGGATATATAATTAGGTTGCTCAATTCCAGTAGGTTGTGGATTTGTCAATTTAGAAACCATATCCAAGAGCTGAGCTAATGTTGCATATGGGTCTTCAACTTTTATTAGAGTTGTTGAGATGTCATTTTCTGGTTCAAAATCAGCTCGAACGAGGACAACTGATGATTTTGTTTCGTATAAATAGTTGGTGTATTTGGGATTTGCTAAAAATGAAATTGCTCCAGGTTGTCCTTCTTCAATTTTAGCAAATGTATGAACTAAAACATCTCCATCGCCGATAACAGTTCCGTTAACTAATGTGGCAATTTGATTGGCAGAAAACTCCATATAAATTGAATGAGATTAATGTCATGATTTTATTCTACAAAGATGCTAAAAATATTTTAGATATGAATAATAATTATAACTAAAAATGAGGGTGTAGCACAACTTTATATGTTTTTGTGTGGTAAATCAATTGTTTTAGAGGGGTAATTTAGTATAATTTCGTTTTCGCGAATTATTATTAGTTTTGATTTATATAAATGTCCGATCGCTTTCTTAAGGTCTTTTTTGCTACATTGCAAAATCGATTTGATTTCTTCAGGGCTTGATTTATCGCAGATAGAAGTGGAGCCTCCATTTATTTCGATAAATTTTAAGAAACGCTTAGATAATATCTCTATACGATTTTCAGTTTTATCGCCTAATGTTATATCTATTTTTCCATCTTCACGAACTTGTTTAACGTAACCACTTAATCGGTCTTCGATATTTATATTTTGAAAGATTTCGTTTTTATAAATCATACCTCTGTGAAGATGGTCAACAATCACTTTGTACCCAATTTCAGTTTCCTCATAAATCAAACAATCTATAACCTCACCTTTGTTATAATTTGGGATAGTATTTCCTAAAAATTTTGTGATTTTAGAAGACGCCACAATCCGTTTTGTTGTGTCGTCAAGATATGTGTATATCAAATATTTGCCATTCTCTTTCATGCGAGAGCGTTGTTCGCTAAATGGAACGAGTAGGTCTTTCGTTAATCCCCAATCTAAAAATGCACCGAATTTATTAACTGATTTTACTCTTAAATAAGCAAATTTTCCAACTTCAGTATATGGTTGTTCTGTAGTCGCAATTAGCCTATCTTCAGAATCATTATATATAAATACATTGATTTCTTCTCCTACGATAGGAGTATTGGCTATATATCGAGAGGGTAATAGAATGTCAATACCATTGCCTCCATCAAGATATACTCCAAAATCAACAATTTTTGAAATTTTTAGTGTATTAAATTTCCCTATTTTCAACATATCTCATATTTTTGCAGTACAAATAACTATATTTTTGATGAGAAATCATAAATAATTTTGAGATAAATCTAAAATTGTTGATAACTTTTTAACAATAAGTATAATGATAAATTCAGTTCTAAAATATTTCCCGAATCTGACAGAAATCCAGATTAAACAATTTGAATTGATGGGAAAATTGTATCCTGAATGGAATGCAAAGATAAATGTTATCTCGCGTAAGGATATTGATAATTTATATATGAATCACATACTACATTCTTTATCAATTGCTCGTTTTTTTACTCCTGTTGCCGGAACAACGTTTCTTGATATGGGTACAGGAGGAGGATTTCCTGGGATTCCATTAGCTACAATGTTTCCTGATTGTCAATTTCATTTAATAGATCGCATAGGGAAAAAGATAAAGGTTGCAACAGCAATAGCTAATGAAATCGGGTTGAAGAATGTAACATTCCAACATGGAGATATTGGTGAATGTCGCAAAAAATATGACTTTGTTGTTAGTAGAGCTGTTATGCGTCTTGACGAACTATTGCCGTTAATCAAAAAAAATGTTTCAAAAGAAAATAAAAACCATTATCAAAATGGGTTGATTTGTCTTAAAGGAGGAGATTTAGATAGCGAGATGTCGTCAGTAACATTCCCGGTAATAGATTATCCACTTACTGAGTTTTTTAATGAGCCATTTTTTGAAACTAAAAAAATAATTTATGTACCGATATAAATGATTGCGAGATGAAGGTTAGTCGATTTACGTTTAATATGTTTGGTGTGAATACTTATATTTTATGGGACGATATAAGTAGAGATGCGATAATTGTTGATCCTGGCATGATTGATGATAAAGAATGCAAAATCATTGATGACTTTATTAAAAATAATAAACTAAGATTGAAGCATCTTGTTAATACGCACATGCATATAGATCATTCATTTGGTATTGGTTACATGATGCAAAACTATGATCTGAAGCTTGAATGTAATATTGCTGATCAGTTTTTAGCAGAACGGTTGATGCAACAGGCTAAAATGTTTGGTTTGCCGATGTTAATTAATGAACTGCAAATAAATGTAGAACTAAATGAAGGAGATTGCGTAACAGTTGGAGGTGAAAAACTATTGATATTGCACGTGCCTGGACATTCACCCGGAAGCATTGTTATATACGCACCTGATTCTTCATTCATAATATCTGGTGATGTGTTGTTTAATTCAAGTATCGGTCGTTCTGATTTGCCTGGTGGAAATTATCGGCAATTAGTTGGGGCTATCAAAGAAAAATTAATGATATTACCCGATGATACTGTTGTGTATCCCGGTCATGGAATGGAAACTACCATCGGAAATGAGAAACGAAATAATCCATATATATAGTAAAAGTCCTCAATTTGAGGACTTTTACTTTTATAATGGTGCAGTTGATTTTATTTCTTTTGTGTCTTTTCCCAACTGTCTTTAAGAGCAATTGTGCGATTGAAAATTAAATTTCCTGCAGATGAATCATAGTCTGGAGTGAAATATCCAATACGTTGGAATTGGAATTTATGTCCTTGTGTTGCGTTCTCAGCAATAAATGGCTCAACTTTTATGCCTTCTACAACAGAAAGAGAGTTCGAATTTAGCATTTCTCTAAAATCCCTATCAGTTTCGGCTGCGGGGTTTTCAACCTCAAAAAGACGATCATATAAACGCACTGTGGCATCTATAGCATGTTGAGCTGACACCCAATGGAGCGTGCCTTTTACTTTTCGAGCACTTCCAGGAAGTCCACTACGAGTATCTGGGTCGTATGTGCAGTATATTTCTTCAATATTTCCGTCTGTGTCTTTTTTCACTCCAGTGCATTTTATGATATATGCACCTTTTAGGCGCACTTCACCATCGGGAGATAATCGGAAGAATTTTTTAGGTGGATTTTCCATAAAATCATCTCGCTCAATATATATTTCACGAGAGAATGGCATTGAGTGATTTCCGCTATTTGGGTCTTCTGGATTATTTTCCATTTCAACCATTTCAGAAGCTCCCTCAGGGTAGTTTGTTATTACGACCTTAATTGGGTTAATAACGGCCATAACGCGTGTTGAAACTTTATTCAGGTCTTCTCTAACAGCATGCTCAAGAAGTGAAATACTATTAAGAGCTTCATATTTTGTGTATCCGATTGTTGAAATGAAATTTTTAATTGATTGCGGAGTGTATCCACGGCGGCGCATTCCTGAAATTGTTGGCATGCGAGGATCGTCCCATCCGGCAACCAACCCTTCTTGTACAAGTTGTAGAAGCTTGCGTTTGCTCATAACTGTATATGTTAAATTCAAGCGGTTGAACTCAATTTGTCGAGGACAATATGTTTCATCAGCGAGTTCTTTAACATAGTACTCGTATAATGGTCGATGGGGTACGAATTCGAGCGTACAAATAGAGTGAGTAACACCTTCGAAATAATCACTTTGACCATGTGCGAAGTCATACATAGGATATACATTCCATTTGTTGCCAGTGCGATGATGCGGGTGTTTAATTATGCGATACATGATAGGGTCGCGGAAGTGCATGTTTGATGAGGACATGTCGATTTTTGCACGTAATACTCTTGCTCCTTCTTCAAATTCTCCGGCATTCATACGTTGGAATAAATCGAGATTTTCTTCAATTGAACGATTACGATAAGGGCTATTTGTTCCGGGAATTGTTGGCGAACCTTTTTGTGATGCAATTTCTTCAGAAGTTTGGTCATCAACGTATGCTTTCCCTTCTTTAATTAAACGAATTGCTAAATCATATAATTGAGGGAAATAGTCAGATGCATAATATTCACGATCTTCCCAATCAAAACCTAACCAGTGTATATCTTCTTTAATTGCATCGACATATTCTACATCTTCTTTTACCGGATTTGTATCATCAAAACGTAGATTACATGTACCACCAAATTTTTCGGCTATACCGAAGTCCATGCAAATAGCTTTTGCGTGTCCAATATGAAGATATCCATTTGGTTCAGGTGGGAAACGAGTATTTAGTCGTCCTCCATTTTTTCCAGCTTGTAAATCCTCTGCAACTAATTGCTCAACAAAGTTAAGCCCTTTCTTTTCGATGTTTTCAACTTCGTTTATCTCAGTCATGACATTTGTCTTTATTGATTTCTGATTAATTATAGTTTATAATACAAAATTAATCAATATTCTTGATAGAATAGTAATTATAAGATTAAAACTTATAAAAAAATAACGAGTAATCCGATTTGGGTTACTCGTTATTTTTAATTATGCTTAAGAGTTATAAAACTTAAGCGTTTTTTACTTTTTCAACAATTGCTTTGAATGCAGCAGGATTGTTGAGTGCAAGGTCTGCAAGCACTTTGCGATTAATTTCAATACCTGATTTGTGGATAAGTCCCATTAACTTAGAATAAGACAAATCTTCTAAACGTGCAGCGGCATTGATACGTTGAATCCAGAGTGCACGGAAGTTGCGTTTTTTGTTCTTACGATCACGGTAAGCATAAGTAAGACCTTTTTCCCAAGTGTTTTTGGCAACGGTCCATACATTTTTGCGACATCCGTAATAACCTCTTGTTAGTTTTAAGATTTTCTTTCTACGTGCTCTTGAGGCAACGTGGTTTACTGATCTTGGCATTTTCTTTGAATTTTTTGAATGTTAGCGGCTTTTTGCTCTTTATGGCTAAACATTCGGTTAATAAAAAAATTAAAAAATCACGAATTAAAACTTGAAACCTAAATTATTTGAGTGCAAGTAATGCCTTTACGTTGCTCTCGTCAACTTTAGCTACTGTAGAGAAGTGAGTGAGGTTTCTTTTTTGCTTTTTAGTCTTTTTTGTTAAAATGTGACTCTTAAAAGCATGTTTTCTTTTGATTTTTCCTGATCCGGTAAGGGCAAACCTCTTTTTGGCACCGGAGTTAGTTTTAATCTTTGGCATTTTTGTTACTTTTAAAAAATTAATTCGAGTTATTAAAAAATCTTTGCCACACGTGGCATTGATGTTATTTTTTCTTTGGAGTAATCATTAAAATCATTCTTTTTCCTTCAAGAACCGGCATTTGTTCTACTTTCCCATATTCTTCCAAGTCGTTCGCAAATCTAAGAAGTAGCACCTCTCCTTGTTCTTTAAATAAAATTGAGCGACCTTTGAAGAATACATAAGCTTTAACCTTAGCACCTTCTTTAAGGAATCCAACCGCATGTTTTAGCTTAAAATTATAATCGTGGTCATCTGTTTGAGGTCCGAATCTAATTTCTTTAACTACAACTTTAGTCGATTTTGCTTTTTGTTCTTTTAGGCGTTTCTTTTGTTGATAAAGAAATTTTTGATAATCAAGTATTTTACAAACGGGAGGTTCGGCATTTGGTGAAATCTCAATAAGGTCCAATCCTTGTTCATCAGCAATATTCAATGCTTCGGAAATAGAATATACACCTACTTCAACATTATCGCCAACAAGTCGCACTTCACGAGCACGAATTTGATCATTAATCAAATATGGCTCTTTGGCATTCTTGTCGCCTTTGCGTTGCCCACCATTATTTCCACGGTTGGGCTGTGGTCCATTAAAGGGCTTTTTCTCCATTCAGTAATTATTGATTAATCATTTTTTCAACTTCTTCAGTCAAATTTTGTGCAAAGGTAGTAATTTTCATTGAACCTTTATCACCTTCGCCTTGTTTTCTTACAGAAATTTCATCATTTTCTGCTTCTTTTTCGCCAACAATGAGCAAATAAGGGATTCTTTTTAGTTCATTGTCGCGAATTTTCTTGCCTATTTTTTCATTTCTGTCATCAACAATAGCACGAATATCTTTATCATTGAGTTCTTTTGCTACTTTATATGCGTAGTCATTGAATTTTTCGCTGATAGGAAGAATCACAGCTTGGTCAGATGCTAACCATAGTGGGAACTTGCCGGCTGTGTGTTCAAGTAGGACTGCTACGAATCGTTCCATTGAACCAAATGGTGCACGGTGAATCATTACCGGACGATGCTTTTGATTGTCAGCTCCTGTATATTCCAATTGGAAACGTTCAGGCAAGTTATAGTCTACTTGGATTGTCCCAAGTTGCCATCTGCGACCAAGAGCATCTTTTACCATGAAGTCAAGTTTGGGTCCGTAGAATGCGGCTTCGCCAAGCTCGGTGCGAGCATTTAAGCCTTTTTCGGCACAAGCTTCAATAATGGCATTTTCAGCAAGTCGCCAATTTTCGTCGCTACCAATATATTTGTCTTTATTGTTTGGGTCGCGTAATGAAATTTGAGCTTCAAAATTATCAAACTTAAGGGCTTTGAAAATGAATAATATAATGTCCATCACTTTCAAGAACTCATCTTTGATTTGATCTGGAGCACAGAAGATATGTGCGTCATCTTGTGTAAATCCACGAACACGAGTTAGGCCATGAAGTTCGCCACTTTGCTCATAACGATACACGGTGCCAAATTCAGCAAGGCGCAAAGGAAGTTCGCGATATGAACGTGGAAATGCTTTGAAAATTTCACAGTGATGAGGACAATTCATTGGTTTTAGTAAGTATTCTTCTCCCTCTTCAGGGGTGTGAATTGGTTGGAATGAATCCTTACCATATTTGGCATAATGTCCAGAAGTAACGTATAGCATTTTGTTGCCAATGTGAGGAGTAATTACTTGCTGGTAGCCATATTGTTTTTGAATTTTACGAAGGAACTGTTCTAATCGGTCGCGTAATGCGGCACCTTTTGGTAACCATAATGGAAGACCTGCACCAACATTTTGTGAAAATGCAAAAAGTTCCATTTCTTTTCCCAATTTGCGATGGTCGCGTTTTTTAGCTTCTTCAAGCATTATTAAATACTCGTCAAGCATTTTCTTTTTAGGGAAGGTAATGCCATAAACACGCACTAATTGATTGCGTTTTTCATCACCACGCCAATAAGCCCCGGCAAGAGAGGTAATTTTTACAGCCTTGATAGGAGCTGTGTTAGGAATGTGCGGACCACGGCATAGGTCAGTAAATGACCCTTGTGTATATGTTGAAATAGTTCCGTCTTCAAGTTCATTGATGAGCTCGCATTTATATACTTCTCCCCTATCTCCAAAAAGTTTTAATGCGTCATTTTTAGAGATGTCGCTACGTTTAATCTCAACTTTGCGTTGAGCCAATTCAAGCATTTTCTTCTCGATTTTAGGAAAATCAGCTGCTGTCAATGTGTGTTCTCCTGGATCAATATCGTAGTAGAACCCATTTTCAATAGCCGGTCCGATTCCGAATTTTACGCCTGGATATAACTCTTGTAGAGTTTCTGCCAATAAGTGAGCGGAGCTATGCCAAAAAGCATGCTTGCCTTCTGCATCGTCCCATTTGAAAAGTTTAATGGTCGCATCGTTATTTACTGGGCGAGTTAAATCCCATTCTTGGTCGTTAATTGATGCAGCAAGGACATCTTGAGCCAAACGAGGACTAATGCTTTCTGCGATTTGAATAGGCGTGATTCCTATTTCAAATTGCTTTGTACTACCATCAGGGAAAGTAATATTTATCATTCTTTTGGTCTATTAAATCAATTTAATATTGTGATATTTGCATGAAATATGGCAAAATCGACTGCAAAGATAGTTAAAATTTTGGTAACTTTATGATATAAAAGTGAGTTTTTTGCTTGAAGATGAGAGTTTGTAGTTATTTTTATGTAATCAATGATTAAAAAATGGAAACATGGACATGTTTTAGGTAAAAATGTTACCTCATTCTTAATATACCATTGCTTACCTATTGCCACAAGGTCGCTCGGATTGTTAACGGCAAAATAGTAAAACGCTTGCTTCATCTTGTTGCGATTCGCTTGTGCGATTGTGCTATCTGCCATCATGCCTATTGTCGCTATCGGGTCATCGGCAAGACTTGTCCTACCTTTGGCAGTCTTAAGTGCCGGAGATAATAACGGGCGATCACTCATCAGATATTCATACACATCACTTGCTATGTCGCTATCCCATCCTCTTAGTGGTATGTAATACTCATACATTGCATCCGTTGACTCGTAGGTCTCTTTACTCATCAACCCGCCCTCATAACTCTTTCGCAAGGTCTCTTTGGTTGCGGCATTTACCTTTTCCCATAATGCATCTGTTTCATGTGCGCCCTCGAATTCCTCGACCATCTCTTCTGCCACCTTCTCTGCTGTCATCACACTCTCCTCACCGGTCAACGTGGTTAAACCCGAATAGTCTCGTTTTCGGTTTTCCTTCAACGCCTCATCGTATGTCTTTTGCCAATCCTCACCCTTTTTCTTCGCTTCATCAGCTGCTCTTTTGGCGTCTCGCTCTGCCATCAGCTTGTTACGTTCCAACCCATGCTTCGCTATCATGTAGTTCACCAAGTCCTCATACTTCACCCCTTTCTTGATTAAGGCTTGCACCTCCTTCATCATCGGGTTGTAGAAGTCACGCATATACACATCGCTTGCCGCCTTATTCCTACTGCTCATTAAGTTCTCTTGCAGATAAGCATTCATCCACGATGGTATCTCCTTCAACCCATACTTCTTGGCGATAACATCTTGCAACTCCTTCAACGACAGCATAGAGTCTTGATAAGCCTCCTTCATGCGCCATCCAAGGTTATCCCACTTACCTACACTGCCACTGCGATTAGGACGACGCACTCTCCGGTTATACTCCTCTCTCGTCCCATCACTCTCCCCATCGCGGAACAAAATTCCCTCGTCGGTACTTTGTCCCTCGGTGGTCTTGACACTCTTGTACTCTGCAAATGCTTTGGTCTTGCGATGTGATGAGGCTATCCACTTCTCGAACTCCTCAATGGAAACGCCTGTAATGGCTCCAAGTCCCTGCCAACCCTCTTCATAGTTGCTCATATAGGCTGCTTCGGCATCGTTGATGTCATTGAAGCCAAGCATAACCTTATGTTCATCGAAGCTGCCGTTTGCATTACGTTGGTCCACTACGAACACTTTGTGTCCGTCCCAACCGTCAATATCATCAGACAGGAACACGTCTATATGGTCGCCATCGACACCCTCAGTGCCACGAATGTAGCCGTAGGTGTTCTGCATTTCGGTCTCCCATTTCTTGCCGTCAGCATCTACGCCACTGCGTACAGAGCCTTTCGGCTGTTCAATGGTTACGTTGAATGTGCCAATTTGAACGTGTCCTTTCTTATAGTTGCCTGCCTCTTTCTGTGCTTCGGTAGGGTTGGTGTTTACCTCCGACTCGGCTGCTGCAATTTTTTCGCCTAACTCATTGGTGTTTCGCAAATTTATTGTACCTTTGTCAGCAGAAGGCAAGAAATTAGAAGTATCGGCAGCTGCACTTTCGAGTGTGAGGATAAGCCCCCCTCTCTAATGGCTTGCTTTTTTTTGCGTTCTATTGCGTCATCATTTATATAATGCCAATTTACAATTTCAACATTATCCTTATTTTCATTGACCTCTACCAATACGGCTGTATTAGTATCGGCAAGATGAATTAATATCCAATTATATGGGCGTGTGATTTTTTGATTTTGACCATATAAATCAGGAGAGTATAATGTGTTTATTAGAATCGCCCTACTATCTTTAGGGGTTAAATCTTTGTGCGACTTTTTATTCTTCTCAAATACATTCTTCTTTATTACAATAGGCTTGCCATTTGCTCCTATCGCCTCATCAACTTTTGGAGGGATTGAGGGTAATTGAATGCTTCTTGTTGGTGTTTCAAAGTCTGCATCAGTTATGTCATCAATAGAAGATACTTTTTCTACTATCAATTTACCATCCTCATCAATTGGGTTCTCTTGATTATCAACCATTACCGCCCCACTCTCTGCGATTGTTTCCGATCTTTTTTCCATATCTTCAACCAAGAGCGGAATTTGCCAATCTTTCAACTCCTTGTTTAGATATTCAGTCGCATCTCTGAAATCTTTTATATATGCTTTGCCACAGATTGGCTCTTCTACTTTTGGCGAATAACTACTTATGTTACCGGAATCCCCTTTCGATATTACCCAATAACATGTCCGTATAAAATTCCGATGGCTCAAGTTTCTAATATAACCTCTTGCTCTTGGGGAATAGTGCGATGACAATGCCCGAATTAAAGGATAAAACAATCCATTTCCAGATTGCGACACTCCACTCCAATGATCCGAGTTTCGTATCACATATTCTCCGTTCTCATCTTCGCCATACCAATATTCCGAAGACACTCCTTCTCCATCTCGTTTCTTTGAAATATAATCCGGCTCCCTTTGTGGGCGCTCTGTCGGCACGAATACTGCAGCTGTTCTTTTGTGAAAATCTGCCATTGTGACAACCCTATAACCCTCGTCGCTATCGCGCTCCGCATTAGTTGACCCATTAGACTCATTATTTTCTTCACGTGAAATTATTGGATTCTCAAAATTTTGTATTATATTTGCAATGGAGTTCAAGTCAAGATATTCCACGTCAGCGAGATTCTTTCGCTGTTGGTTTATCAAATCTTGAACTCTTTCTTTGTCTATATATAATGCTTTGTCTTGGGCTATCCAATTTAACCATTCCGCGTTGTCTTTTGGGAATATGCCCCTAATACTTGAGACTTCCACTCCATTTCGAGTTTGATTAAAATGTACGCCAACAAGAAAATTGCGGCCATTTTTTTGCATCTCTACAATTACATTTTGAGATTTTTCCTTGTTTCCATAAGCAAACACCGCTATTGGGTCTTGAAGTGCATTAACAAGCCCTTTAATATCTCCAATATCAAACGGATGACGTGTTTTCTTCGCATGTTCAGCAAGATTGGTTGACGACATCTCAATGGGCATATTAGGAAATCCTGTTGACAACAACACTTCACTTGGCATTCCCAATTTATAAATATGTCCTTTAGGTAATGTTCCGTCTATTTGCTGTTGGAGTTCCGCATTGAATTGCTCATTTACCGCCTCAATACCATCTTCATCACTATACACCTCACCACTATCCGCTACTTGTTGGGCTGTCTCGGCATCTGCACTATAGTTGCCTACGCCCAACGCATACTGTTTCGCTACATCTTCAGCTTTACCCAAGATACTGCGATGACGCCCCGGATTAACCATATTCTCATAGCTTCGCCACAACAGATAACGCAACTCATTATCGCTCAATTCGGGTCCTTTATAATCCCAACCGATGCTCTCAAGCATATCCATGAACAGATGCTTAATCTTCTGCCACCAACCCCAATTGTTTTCAAGTGCCTCAAAGTTGGTGTTCTCTGCCAAGCTCGCCAAATACTCCTCGGTTGCAACTCTGAAGTCCCAACCATTACGTTTTGCCAAATCCACTATCTGTGCTCTGATATCGGCTTCGGCATTACGGAAAACATTATCCAAAAACGTGTCAAACTGCTTACCAAACAACCCTCTCAATCCATGGTGTGCCACTGCCTCATGCAACAGCGTACGTTCCACATCGGCAACACTCGTATGATTAGAGAGACTGATTACAATCTTTCCACTCATGGTATCATACCAACCCTTTGCCTTTGCCTTACGCCCCGACAAATCCGTCCAATTCTCAATCACCTCCACATTATCAAGATGCAATCTCTCCGTCAACTCTGCCACACGGCTACGCATAGCCTTACGCTCTCTCTCGGCAAACTTCGCCAGTTGCTTCTTACTGCGTTGGCTCTTACCCATCACCTTTGCGATAGGGTCATTAGCCATGCTCACATCTGCATTGCTCATCACACCCTCTCCATCTCTAAACAATAACTCTTCCTCGCTATTCTCCGAAACTCTTTCTTCTTGCTTTGGATTGATTTTTGCAATGCCCGATTTATCTTGATATTCACCGGAGTCCATCATCTCTGATAGACTTTCTGCTATCTGCGACAACACATTCCCTTTTGATGTTTTTATTGCTTCTTTAAAATAAACATATTCTGTCAAATCAACTCCATCTTTAGGATTGAATGTATTACGGCTTCGGCGTGACTTTATAACAATACTAACTTCCTTTTCGCCTATATCTGCATTCTCTGCGTCAGCATTATGGTTACTGATTCTTATTGTCGCTTCATCTCCATTTGGCAACTCTAACGAATAATAATTGCTTGGAGCGTCTATTTCGGTCAGTCCTAAAGCAATATTCAAATCGGTTAAAAACCCTCGAGAATTGGTTTTGCCTTGATATTTTTCAGCTAACTTTTTTAGAGATTCTTTGGCGTTATCGGGATTAATTTTTACCTTTGTCCTGTCGTTCACTTGTGAAGAGGATGAAGTGGTTAAGTCCTGCCTATTCACATCTGAACGATTTTCTTTTCTCTCCAATCGCATCTGCTTACCTCGCTTTTCTCCCATGCCAACCATCTTATCCCATTGACTACGGTCAAAGTTGTTAAGCATATATTCAAGTGCCGCTTCTGCTCCTTCAAGGGCATTGCTCGGCTCTATTCCAAACAATTGCTTTATCGCATCTACTATCGTTTCCCATAGACCTTTCTTTTTCAACTTCTCACGGAATTGCACATTCGATAATTCTGCCACCATCTCATGCACACTCGTTGCTCCATATTCTCCCTTAAAGTCTTTATCTGCCGATATTGCCGAGTAGATACGCTTCAACTGACGAATTGCTGCGTGCATATCGTCCGATAGTTCAAATCCAAGGTCAGTCTGCAAATATGGCTTTTCGTTTATATACAACGCATACGTCGTTACTGCATGAATCATCTCATGCAATATCGTTTCTGCCTTATTTTGCTCCGAAATTCCACCACCATATACAAAGTACCCCGGCAATTTCAACGTGCCGGTAGTTGGGCTAAACCAACCTTGTGTGCTTTTCCCTCCGATAGTGTCCGAGAATACAACCTTTATCGGTAGTGTCTCAAACACTTTTGCAACCTTCTCAAACAATTGTGCTAAATCTTCGTTTGAGTTAAACTCCTCAAACATCTTTCGCACAACCTCAAATGGAACAGCCGTATTTCCTACCTTGATACCCCATTTGTTTGACTTTTTTAATCGCTCTTTTCGTGCAAGCTCTTGCTTGGCGTATGCAAGAATTAGCTTTGCTCGCTCTATTGTGTCCCTATTCTCCTCTTGCCATGCGTCTGATAGCTGTGATACATTCACAAGCGAGATAGTAACTTCTTTTATCTGTTGCTTAAGCATTGGGATAGGCATATTATCTATTGCCTGCCTATCCTCCTCGCTTAACTCTGTTTCTTCCGATGCAACGTCATTCGATTGAGCACTGTCGCCATCAACTCCTTCGGGTTCCCCTGCAACAACTCCATTTCCTTGAGTGTTATCAGATTGTTCTCCCGGCAATATATCAACGCCTCTTTCGCTTTCGCTATTATCTGTGCGTTGCTCATCTTCTGCATTTTCTTGATTTCTTCGTTCATTTTCTTCTTTTATTCGTTCTTCTGCTACAAAGTTATTATAATTTCCCAATTCTTCGGCACTCATGTCTCGACTTTCTATAAACTCGTCCCATTGTGCCTCCTGTGCCCAATACTCATCTTCACTCACGCCATATTTCTCACGATACATCGCATCACGTTCCATAGCCTCAATTTCTTCCTCTGAGTATTGTTGCTCATAAGCCCCTTGTTCTGCTTCCATGCGTGCGTCATGTTCTCCTTTCACATATTCCCACATAGCTCGCGGTGTTGGCATACTCGTAACAACATCGAGCAACACATCAAGAGGGCTTCCCTCTGCCATATCCTCGCCATAGCTACCGGTATATTCATTCCACAACCTATCGGCTAATGCCTCAGGCGACAACCCTGTGCGGTCATCTATCAACCAACCCATGGCTCGAGACTCATCATTGCGAGCTGTAACAACCTCACCACGTCGATTCATTCCCCTGCGACCGGTTGTGTGGCTTCCTAATCCTCGTGTAGAACCCGAATCATTCCATCGCATCTTATAGTCTCCAACCAATAATGCTTGCGCTACATATTCATGGAAACTGCTTGGAGCATCTTCCCACTGAGTCATTGCTTTTCGGTAATCACCACGGTTGCGACCTCTCTCCTCTGCTCGTTGTGCTTCCTCTGCTCGCTTTTGAAGCTCTTGCTCTCGCTGAGCCATATCTGCCTCCATTTGTTGGCGTGCACGCTCTTTGCGTCGCATTTCAGGCACTGCACTCTGCACCCCTTGCCAATACTCAAGCGATTTGCGTTCTGCTTCTATTTGCTCTTGCCACTTCGCTTTGGCTTCCTTAAAAGCAACCTTGCTCTCACCCATTTTAGGCTTCTTTTTCTCCAATTGGGCAATACGCTTAGTTGCTCCGTCAATCTTAGCCTGAACAAAAGCATCGGCTTCTTCCTCATCTAAATCGGGGTCATTGTAAATATCATTGATGGTAGCCTCCACGCTCGCACTCTCATACATCGGCTCTCCCTTCGCATCAGTTGGAATAACCCATTCCTCCCCTGTTTTAGGGGAGGTGGCACCTGTGCCGGAGGGGTCAGATGTTGGTTGTGCCCCTGTTTTCGCATTATTCCCTTGATTTTCTACTACATTTTCACTAACTTTGTTTGCAGAAATCTCGTTTTGCAGAGTAGCTGTGCCATTCTGCTTGCCTTCGGGTTCCGTTTCAATGTCACTACTGCTGGCGGAAGCGGGATTTTTCTTTTCGTATGCAGTCAATAACCAATCAGAAGTAAACTTATCTCCTAACATTTTGCTGATTACCGCTCTATGGGTTGGCGATTCAAGCACAATCCTGTTATCCGATTGGCTTGTTATAGCCATTCCTTCAATAGTCCCTTGCAAATCGTTTAACACTTCCGGGTGTTTCTTCGCGATATGTGCAAGCCCATAACTATCTGTGCCATATACCACCGAAATATCCCCAATATCTCTATGGTGTAATGCTCCACTCGCTTCTCCCTCCTTGTTACGAAGTAGGAAGTCGATAGCATCTTTTGCCTTCCCCTTAAATTGATTGTATATATTCCCAAAGAAACCCACTCTCACAGGCTCCGGCTCTTTCGTCTCATTAACACCCTCAGCCGACCCAGTGGACTCAGAAGACCCATCTACTACCAAATCTCCTACATTATATTGCACTACCTTTCCATCATCGGTTTGCACAATAACATTCCCATCAGCATCGGGCATCGTCGTTACAACACCCCTTACCGACCCATCACCAACACTCACCGAAGCGTGATTTAAGGTTGCATATATTTTTGGCTAATATTATAAAAGGCACTTAAGGTGCCTTAAAAATTAGGGGTTAGAGATGTCCCCCTGCTTTACATTAATTTGTTAGTTGTATTTATAGGATTGAATAGAATGTTGCCTTGGAAGGATTCGAACCCTCACAGGCGGAACCAGAATCCGACGTGCTACCATTACACCACAAGGCAATAGAAGGGTAAAACATTGCAAAGGTAATGAAAATTTTAGTACATTTGTACAAAATATGGAATATAATATTGATGAAATCTCAATTTATGGGGATTATAATGAAACTAAATATTTAATAATTATATGTTTATTGCGTCACAAAAAAGAAAAGAAAATATTGCCGAGTATTTATTGTATATGTGGCAAGTAGAAGATTTGATTCGTGCAAATGAGTTGGATATTGACCGCATAACGGCTAATGTTATTAATCGCTTTGGGCTGCCAGAAGAGCAACGCAAACAGATGATCGAGTGGTATGAGTCGTTAATTGATATGATGCGTCGCGAAGATGCTGTAAAGAATGGACATTTGCAATTAAATAAAAACATAATACTACAGTTGGCTCAATTGCATGATACGGTATTGAAAGATCCTCAGTTTGCAGAATATAGTGCTGAATATTATAAAACTTTGCCATTTATTGTGGAGTTGCGAGCTAAAGCTGGAGAAAATAAACAGGGTGAATTAGAAACATGTTTTACAGCATTGTATGGAATGTTGCTTCTTAGATTGCAAGGAAAAGAAATAACTAAGGATACACAGATCGCATTAACTCAAATATCTCGTTTTATTGCTCTTCTTTCACACTATTTTAAGCTTGATTCAGAAGATAAGTTATTCCGAAATGAAGAATAATATTTTTCAGTTTCAAAAAGGTGGAACATACTAAAACCTATCTGCTAAATTTTGCAGATGTGAGTGATTTGCAGTATCTTTGTAGTCTAATTATATATTGTAGTTATGAAGATACTTGTAACCGGTGCGAATGGGCAATTAGGAAATGAATTAAGAAATGTCCTTGAAGCGAAAATTCCTGGAAATACGTTATATACTGATATAGCGGAGTTGGATTTAACAAATGCCGAAGCTGTAATGACATTTGTTAAATTAAATGAGGTGAGTCATATAGTAAACTGTGCAGCATATACGGCAGTAGATAAAGCTGAGGAACAAAAATTAGAATGTGCGGCTATAAACATTAATGCAGTGCAAAACCTTGCGAATGCTGCCGATGCAGTAGGTGCAAAAATAATTCATATTTCAACTGATTATGTGTTTGATGGCACTGCATATCGACCATATAAAGAATCAGATAAGGTTAATCCAATTTCTCAATATGGGACAACAAAACGCAAAGGTGAGACTGCGTTATTGGCATTGGCTCCAGATAGTATAATTATACGTACATCATGGTTGTATTCACCATACGGAAACAATTTTGTTAAAACAATGTTGCGGTTGGGAATGGAACGTCCCGAAATAAAAGTCGTATGTGATCAAATTGGAACACCAACTTATGCATTAGATTTGGCAAAAGCCATATATAAAGTATTGATTTCGCATCAATGGGTTGAAGGAATTTTTAACTTCTCAAATGAGGGAGCATGCTCATGGTATGATTTTACCAAGGCAATTCATCGTATTGCAGGCATTGAAAATTGTGAAGTTTCCCCAATCCCCACCGAGGAGTATCCTACCGCTGCTACTCGTCCATATTACAGTATCTTAGATAAATCAAGAATAAAGGCTACATACGGAGTTGAAGTTCCGTATTGGCAAGATAGCCTTATTGAGTGTATTAAAAGAATTAATAAAGAAAAATAATATAAATATATAGTGGCAACATTATCTGAAGAAATACAACGACGTCGCACATTTGCGATTATTAGCCACCCAGATGCCGGTAAAACGACATTAACTGAAAAATTATTATTGTATGGTGGTGCTATTCATATTGCGGGTGCAGTAAAATCAAATAAAATAAAGAAGACTGCTACCTCAGACTGGATGGAAATCGAGAAGCAACGTGGGATATCGGTAGCGACATCGGTTATGGGATTTAATTATGGAGATTACAAAATTAACATTCTTGATACCCCTGGACACCAAGATTTTGCGGAAGACACATATCGAACATTAACTGCAGTGGATAGTGTTATAATAGTCGTTGATGTGGCAAAAGGTGTTGAACAACAAACTCGAAAGTTGATGGAAGTTTGTCGAATGCGAAACACTCCGGTTATTATATTTGTGAATAAATTAGACCGTGAAGGTCGCGACCCATTTGAGATTCTTGATGAACTTGAATCAGAATTAAAAATCAGTGTCAGACCATTAAGTTGGCCTATAAATATTGGAGCTAAATTTAAGGGTGTATATAATATATATGAACAATCGCTTGATTTATTTACTCCAAATAAACAAAAGGTGTCAGAACGTGTTGAAATAGAGGATATTAACGACCGTCGCATTGATGAACATGTTGGAGATGTTGATGCATCAAAACTACGAGATGATTTGGAATTAATCGAGGGAGTTTATCCTGAATTTGAAAAAGAGGAATATTTAAAAGGTAGGGTTGCTCCTGTATTCTTTGGCTCTGCACTTAATACATTTGGCGTAAAAGAACTCCTTGATTGTTTTGTGGAAATTGCACCATCTCCTCGCCCTATTAAGGCTGAAGAAAGAGAAATTAAACCCGAAGAAAATAATTTTTCGGGATTTGTATTTAAGATTCATGCCAATATGGACCCAAATCATCGCAGTTGTATAGCGTTTGTAAAAATTTGTTCGGGCAAATTTGAACGTAATGCCAATTATAAACATATTCGTTCGGGTAAAATGATGAAATTTGCAGCTCCAACAGCGTTTATGGCTCAAAAGAAAAATATTGTAGATGAAGCATTCCCGGGAGACATAGTTGGTATTCCAGATACCGGAAATTTCAAGATTGGAGACACCTTGACTGCCGGAGAACAATTACATTTCAAAGGTCTTCCAAGTTTTTCTCCCGAAATGTTTAAGTATATTGAGAATACCGACCCAATGAAATCAAAACAGCTTGAAAAAGGTATTCAGCAATTAATGGACGAAGGTGTAGCACAATTATTTGTTAATCAGTTTAATGGGCGTAAGATTATAGGAACTGTTGGACAATTGCAATTTGAGGTAATTCAATATCGACTGTTAAATGAATATGGCGCACAATGTAAATGGGAGCCTATTTCATTATATAAAGCCTGCTGGATTGAAAGTGATGATATTGAAGCTTTAGAAGCATTTAAGAAACGTAAGCATCAATTTATGGCAGTTGATAAAGAAGGTAGAGATGTATTTCTTGCGGATTCTAACTATGTGCTTCAGATGGCACAGTCAGATTTCCCCAAAATAAAATTCCATTTTACAAGTGAATTTTAGGAATGCATGCTAAATCGATATTAAAGTTTATTATTGCAATTATAGCCTCATTGGCTGTGCTATGTATTATATTTCCAGATGATGGAATAGACTTATTTGGTACTTCATTAAAATTTCCATCAATTGCTGAAGTTATTGATGTTACAAACGACACTATTATTGATAATGAAGCTCCTCGGGCTATAATAGAAAAGAGGAAAAGTGATTTGGAAATTGTAAAAGAAAATGAATTTAAGTTTTTTTGCGAAAACAATCCCACTCGCTTTTTTATGCCCGGAGATGATGTGTCTTATTTAGACGAATTTTTCAAGTTACTTGATAATGCAAAAAATGAACATGTCAGAATCATGCATTATGGTGATTCTCAGCTTGAATGCGATCGCATATCGTGCGATTTGAGAAGTCGTTTCCAAGAACAATTTGGTGGTATGGGGGTAGGTTTGATTCCGGTGCAACAAACTATTGCTACCTATACCCTTGCTCAATCCATTTTCCCAAGTGAAGTATCAAGAGGTCTGATTTATGGAGCTTCTGAAAATAGAGTGTCGCACAGACGGTATGGTGTTATGGGGCAGGTTACAATGACTGGAGGAACAACCAAGGTTAAAGTTACGGGACTTGGAAAGAAATATCCTATTTCATCTAAATTTCAACGAATATCAGTATCAGCCCGTAATGGCTCATTCAGCGTTATAACAGCTGATACTATATGTGCATTAAAGAATGTTGGCACAGATAAAAATTCGATATACACAATAACATTGCCAAATTCAGTTGGAAAAGCAACAATTACTCTTAGCGGCGAAGCCGAAGTATATGGAATAATGTTGGATGGTGTTGCCGGAGTATCAATTGATAATATTCCAATGAGGGGTTGTTCAGGTGCGATGTTTACCGATATAGATTCAATATCAATGAGCCCATTTTTTAAGAATGAAAATGTTGGGTTAATTATTTTGCAATATGGAGGCAATTCGGTGCCATATCTTAAATCGGATAAGAGTATAGAAACGTATAAGACCTCTATAAAAGAGCAAATTCAGCTGTTTCGACAATTATCTCCTTCGTCAAAAATTTTGTTTATCGGTCCTGCCGATATGGCAACACGGTTAAATGGTAAAATGCAAACTTATCCTCAAATGGAAAAAGTAGTGAATGCATTGCGAGAGGCGGCAAATGAAGCAGGAGTGGCATTTTGGGATATGTATTTAGCCATGGGTGGACGAAATTCAATTGTACAATGGGTAAAAGCACGTCCACAATTGGCTGGTCCAGACCATATTCATTTTACGCAAAAAGGTGCAAAAGAAATATCGGATATATTATATAATACATTTCAACTATATTATAAATTTTATCGATATAGAAATGGCTTAGATGAGGTTTCAAATAGTTCTATGTGATGAAAAGAATAATCAACACATATTTAGTCGTGTTATTTTACATATTTTCATTTAATAATGAGGCACTATCGAGTGGTATTAGCGAATTTAAGCCAATCCCAGAATATTCGTGCGTAAATCACGAAGAAAATGTATTGATTGTCCCTGGAGATGATAAGTTGTTAGTTAATTTGTTTGATAAAATTAACCATATAATGGCGTTGGGGCAAGGACATATTTCAATATTGCATATTGGAGGAAGCCATGTCCAGGCCGGAATATTCAGCCACCGGTTAAGAATGAATTTCCGAGAATTAATAGGAGATTATACAAGTTCAAAAGGTATTATCTTCCCTTTTCGGACAATGGGAACAAATGCCCCTAAAAACTATTATATGTCAACAACCGGTAGTTGGAGAAATGCAAAATGCGTTGACCGTTTACCTGAATTGCCATTAGGTGTATCAGGTGCTGCAATTCAGTCGTGTGATTCGTCGGCTTCGGTATCTTTTGATTTAAAATCATGTGAAAATGATTTGTGGCAATATGATAAATTAATCGTATTAGGCGAATATGAAGATAAAATGCGATATCCGTTATTGGTGTGTGGAGGAGATACAATAACTCCCGATTCTATTGAAGATGGTGCCTATACATTCCGACCACCTTACGAAGCATCTGATGGTTGTGTGCTGTTTGAATGTAGTGAGAATAGTCCTGTTACATTTAGAGGTATAATAACCGAAAATTCATATTCGGGATTGACTTATCATGAAGCCGGTATTAATGGAGCATCAGTGCCGGCTTGGTTGCGTTGTCAATATTTTGATAAGGAGATTAAATATATTAATCCCGATATCGTTATATTGGGAATTGGTATTAATGATGCTAATGTTTCTCCTGCCAAATTCAATGTTGATGAATTTAAGACAAATTACAGCCGATTGATAGAACGTATTAAATTTGTCAACCCCAATGCAGTGTTCGTGTTTATAACGAATAATGATTGCAAATTAAATATACGAGGTTATAGAACCGGATACAACCCAAATACATTAAAGGTGGAACAGGCATTTATCGATTTGGCTCGTAAATACAATGGAGCCGTATGGAACTTATTTAGAGTTATGGGAGGTCCGGGCTCTTCAAAAGAATGGGTAAATCAACAATTAATGCAAAACGATAGAATACATTTTAATAAAGATGGTTACGAATTATTAGGCGATTTGTTTTATAACGCTTTTGTGGGTAATTTTCGTAATATTGATATAGAATGAGTGAGTTATTTAATTATTTAGCATACGTATTTTCGTTTGACTCAAGCAACCCATTATTGTTTACTCAGTTCCAATTTTGGGCTTTCTTTGCGTTTGTCTTTGCCGGATTTGCATATTTCAAAAAACGGAAAATATTAAGAAACAGTTATTTGTTTTTTATCAGTTTGTTTTTTTATTATAAAACAAGTGGCTTATTTGTTGGGTTACTATTGTTGGTAACATGTTCCGATTTCTTGCTTGCAAAACAAATTTACAAGGCAAGAAATCTAATCTTGAAACGATTGTTTTTGACGCTGAGTATAATTATAGATTTGTCTATATTGTGCTATTTTAAGTATGCTTATTTTTTTGCCGATGTAATAAATTCAATATTTGGATTAAATATTGAGGTAACAAATATCGCAGCATCGGGGTTCAATAGTTTATTTGGGACTTCTTTTAGTGTTGATAATATAATTCTTCCGGTAGGAATATCGTTTTATACATTCCAAGTAATAAGCTATACGTGTGATGTGTATAAGGGGTTGATTAAGCCGGTAAGAAATGTGTTGGATTTTGGCTTTTATGTTACGTTCTTTCCTCAATTAGTCGCCGGACCGATTGTAAAGGCAAGTGATTTCATTCCTCAGTTATACAAAAAGTATAATTTGAGTAAAACGCAATTTGGAATTGCTGTATTTTGGATTCTTAACGGTTTGCTCAAAAAAATTATATTAAGTGATTATTTGGCACTTAATTTTATAGATAGGATATTTGATAATCCCCTACTCTTTTCGGGATTTGAGAATGTAGCTGCATTGTTTTTATATTCATTACAAGTATATGCCGATTTTTCGGGCTATACCGACATCGCTATAGGTTTGTCATTGTTGATGGGATTTCATCTGCCTAAAAACTTTGATTCGCCTTATAAGGCTCAAAACTGTAGTAATTTTTGGAAACGTTGGCATATATCGCTGTCTCGATGGTTGCAAACATATTTATATATCCCCTTAGGTGGTAATCGTAATATTACATTTGGTACATATTTTTGGATTATCACTATTACGCTGATTGCTCTAATATTAAGTAGTAGCATTTGGATTGCAATCGTTGTATTATTAATTGCATCGTTAGTCGTTTTTACGGCAATAAAATTCCCACCGAAACGTAAAGCTATCGTAGCAAATCTTAACTCGATGATTACTATGTTGCTTGGCGGGTTATGGCATGGTGCAAGTTGTAATTTTATGATTTGGGGTGGATTGAATGGTGTTGGTATGGTTGTGTATAAGTTTTGGCGTGATTGGACTATGGTTGACCGATTAATGGTTGTCGGTGCCGGTGCAATTATTCTTAGCCTGATTGCACTTCTCTATCCTGCTCCATTATGGAATATGTTGTTGGTATTTATGCTTATTGTGCTTGTTGGAGCTTCAATAAGATATTTATATAAGCGTAGCAAATATAATAATGACTTTTCATGGCTTGAACGCTCGTGGGCTATATTTATCACTTTTGTTTTTATTTCATTCACTCGATTATTTTTCCGTTCGGGCTCTGATTTAGACCCTGCAGTTGCAAATGAGAAAGCATGGCAAACAGCAAGTGATATGGTAACGCAAATAGGTTCGGCTTGGAATGGAAATATCTTTGATGTTATTTCGGCATACGGGACAGTATTTTTGTTGTTTGTTATTGGAATGATAGTACATTGGTTGCCCGATAACTTAAAACGCCGTTATCGTATAATGTTTGCAAAACTGCCAATTTCGGTGATTGGTGTAATTGTGGTTTTTGCGATATTTGTTGCATATCAATTTGTGTCATCAGAGATGAAACCATTTATTTACTTCCAGTTTTAATTTGTTATATTCTTCGCAGTGTGCACCTGTTTTTATGGGAGTTATCGCTTGTGGCTGATGGGTAAGCCATGGGGTAACCCTTTGTTTGTCCATTCATTTTGTCAAAATAAGAAGATAGAATGACCTCTATGTCAAAAATAAACCCCACAAAATGCAAACGCACTTGTGGGGTTTGTGTTTAATAGCGATTTTAGAGAGTCATAATCATTGAGCTTATCAACTATAAATTCTCAATTTAAGAGGTTTTCAATTTTACTTCACGATTTCTTTTCTTATTGTGCCATCGCTATATTTTACAATATTGATACCTTTTGTTGGTTCAGTAAGTAAGCTACCGTGAATGTCGTAACGAGCAACTTCGATAGTGCTATTATCGGCTTCAATATTGTCGATGCCGGTTGCATCTATTTCAAATGTGCCGATGTAATTATTCAACACCTCTCCGGTTACTGATTTTACCAAAACTTTGTAATAATACACACCATCGTCAAAACCATCTATTGATAGTTCAAGAGAGGTTGACATTGGAGTAATTTTGCCATAAGCATCATAATGAGTGGTTGCAACCAATTGCGACATTGTGATATCGGAATATACGGTTACTTCATACATAGTGGCACCCTCTATTGTGGGAATCTCAAATGTTGCCTTTTTCTCTTGTGTTGATACATTCGCTTCCGACACTTCATGCACTTGTGTAAATTTGTGCCATTCATCGGCAATGGCATAGTCAATCAAATTACCCTCAGGAATCATCAATAACGCAGAATAGCTATCTATTTCTCCTCCAAAAGCATCGCTTCCACAAGTTGGAGGGACGGCACAATGGCACATAATTAATCTTATTCCACAGCTCTCGAACGCATCGCTGCCAATCGAGGTTACAGAATTGGGGATGGTTACCGAGGTCAAGCCTGTGCACCAACAAAACGCATCGCCACCAATCTCGGTTACTGAATTGGGAATGGATACAGAGGTTAAGCCATAGCACTCAGAGAACGCATGGTCGCCAATTTTTGTTACGGAATTTGGGATAGTTACCGAAGTCAAGCCGGTGCAACTATAGAACGCATAGTCCTTTATTTGAGTAATGTTATTAGAAATAACTAAATCTTTTATTTCAGTTCCATTAAGTTTGAGTTTCTTTGCATAATACATTGGATTTGCATAATTCAAACCAAAATCGATTCTGCACCATGCTGATAAATCATAGATATTAACTTCGGTCAAGCCTTCGCACTCATAGAACGCCCATTCGCCAATTTTTGTTACGGAATTAGGGATAATTACCGAGGTCAAGCCGGAGCAATCCCTGAAAGCATCGTAGTCAATAGATGTTACTGAATTTGGTATTGTTACCGAGGTCAAGCAGGTGCAACCCTCGAAAGCCCTATAGCCAATCGGGGTTACGGAATTGCCTATTGTTACCGAGGTTAAGCCGGTGCAATAATAGAACGTCGTACCGCCAATAGCTGTTACGGAATTACCTATTGATACCTCGGTCAAGCCGGTGCAAGCTTCGAACGCAGAGGAGCCAATCGAGGTTACGGAATTAGGGATAGTTACCGAGGTCAAGCCGGTGCAATCCCTGAACGCATAGTCGCCAATCTCTGTTACGGAATTTGGTATTGTTATCGATTTCAAGCCTTTGCAATAATAGAACGCACCGTCGCCAATCTCAGTCACGGAATAGGTAGTGCCACTATAAGTTACCGAAGAGGGGATTATTACTGAGCCGGAGTATTCGTTAGTATAATTATACGCACCCCCCTTATAAGTAACTTCGACAGTTTTGGCTGTTGTGTCGGTAATTTTGTAATAAATGCCATCGACTTCAAAGTCGTGAGCAAAAGCATTAAAGCTCACAAATAAGCTCAAGACTATAGAAAAGGCAACCTTAGAAAATGTAACAATTTCTTCATAAGTATATAAATTAAAATTATTGATAATCTGTAAAATATTAATACAATAATATATGCTTTCTTAACAAGAGAGAGTATCAAATGCAAATTTAGTTAAAAATCATATAGTTATAAAACATACAAAACAAAAAATGAAAACGCAGATTAAACAAGCAAGTGCGAAATTAAATAAAATGATTGAAGAAAGCACATTTAGGATTATTAAAATTTAATTTTTTACGCGGGCGATTGTTTAATTTTTTTTGAATAATGGATAAATCATGAGGACTAATATCGTC
>CAJGDJ010000009.1 GCA_904502025.1 uncultured Muribaculaceae bacterium | reverse complement strand
CACAGGAGGTACAGTAATTAACCAAAAAGGTAATATGTTGAACCTTACTACAACACAATGCAAGGTGCCAACAATCAAATATTCATCATCTATTAGTGCTGGAACATTGATTACTGTAACTACTTCAAGTGGTCAACATATTATGTCGTTCAAAGCTCCACAAGCAATGAGCCAAGGTTGTTACATCACATTGCCTGAATTTACATCGGGAAGTTCTTATAAACTTTACACTGGTGGTTCGGTAAGTGGCGGCACAGTATTTAACGAAGTAACAAAAGGTGGAACATTCTCAGGTGGTTCACAAGTTAAATCGTTCACAATCTCATCAAATTTGACATCACTCTAACAAGAGATTTAGATAAAAATTGATTGGAGGAGGGTGCTACAAAAGGTAGCATCCTCCTCTGATTTTAGAGGAAAAGAGTTGCCTTAAAATATTTTTAGGAGAAGCATTTGTTATTTAGGTATTAAGTTTATAATTTTACAAAAGATTTTATGATTCAAATGTAATCGATTTATGACAATTACCGACGACGATATCAGATTTATGAATATGGCTGCCGAACTTGCCGAGAAAAATATCGACGAGGGTGGAGGACCGTTTGGTGCAGTAATAGTGCGTGACGGCGAGGTTGTTGCTACAGGAGTTAATCGAGTTACAGCAAATAACGATCCAACGGCACATGCTGAAGTAACAGCAATTCGCAATGCATGTAGCAAGGAGCAGACATTTAATTTATCAGGTTGCGTGATTTATACCTCGTGTGAGCCATGTCCTATGTGCCTTAGTGCATTGTATTGGGCTGGCGTGAGTAGGATATATTATGGTTGTACTCAAGAGGAGGCCGAGGCAGTGAATTTTAGTGACAAATTTATATATCAAGAGTTTGTAAAGCCCAAAAGTGAGAGACTGATTCCTTGTATAAAAATGGATAGTTCTCGCACGATAAAAGTGTTTGAAAAATGGGCAGAAAAGTCTGATAAAGTAGAATATTAATAATAAAAATTATAAGATTATGAAAAAAGTAATGTTTTTATTTGTGGCAATCGCTACATTTTTCTCGAGTTCATTATTTGCAGCAGTACCCATATCAAAGAATGATAAAATTTCACCGGTAGATGAAATATGGATGGATATGGCTGTAACAGTAGCAAAAGTAAATGTAGAGGAAGGAGGAATTCCTTGCGGATCGGTAGTTGTGTTTAATGGGAAATTACAAAGTTCCGGTCAGGCAACAGAAAAAGCAACATCAGTTGAAACTGCAATAGCAACATCAAAACTCAGAACATTGGAAAATGCTGTAATTTATACAGTAAATGAACCTACCGCCGAAGCATATAACGCAATATGTAAAGCAAAAGCTGATGCAGTGTATTTTGTAAACCCCAAAGATAAAGTTATAGCAGCGGGTGTTCAATCGGCTGAAGCATACGATGAAAATAAGCTTGATGGCACACTTATCCAAGTCCCCGTTAGACAAATGGATTATGCTGATGCAGTAGCATTATTGAAAAAGTAAAAGAATGAAATCAAAATAGATTAGGAATTTAGC
Organism: uncultured Muribaculaceae bacterium; assembly: GCA_904502025.1. Taxonomy (GTDB): domain Bacteria; phylum Bacteroidota; class Bacteroidia; order Bacteroidales; family Muribaculaceae; genus RGIG4079. The sequence continues at coordinate 61,678 of CAJGDJ010000009.1, read as the reverse complement.
AATTCTCCTTGCTTAATTCCTAATTTTTTTATTTTGTTGTTCAGAATATTTGTGAACTCATAGTTTTTCAATCCCCAACGAGGCGAAATGAGTAGATTGTCGGGCGATTGAGATACGAATCGTTCGATGGCAATAGAAGGAGAGGTGTGTTGTATCACTTTGCAGCAAAGGTTGATATATTCTTCGACTGAGAAGTGAAGTATATCATATAAGCCAGATTCTACATCTTTAGCCATGCGAGTGCCACGCACAAGTTGCAGTTGATGTAGCTTTATAGTATCGAGTGATAGTTTTGAGACTTCTTTGATTGTTTCAAGAATCATTGTCTCGTTTTCGCCCGGAAGCCCAAGAATTAAGTGTAGTCCACAAGGGATTCCTATATTAATGGTGCGATTTACGGCATCGACTGTGTCTTCCCATGAATGGCATCGGTTAATGAAATCGAGAGTGGTGTTATGTGATGTTTCGGCTCCGTATTCAATCATAATCCAATGCGATTTATGCAGTTCGGCAAGTTTGTCAAGGAGTTCTTGAGGCATACAATCGGGACGAGTGCCAATAATGATGCCATCAACTTTTTCTACTGCGAGAGCTTCGCGATACAGATTCATTATCATGTCAATATCTCCATGCGTGTTGGTGTAGGCTTGGAAGTAGGCGAGATAACGCATGTCGGGGTATTTCTTCCCGAAAAAATGTTTCCCCTCTTCGAGTTGTTGTGTGATAGATTGAGAAGGGGAACAATAGGCGGGATTAAACGTTTGATTATTGCAATAAGTGCAACCACCACGACCTTTTGAACCATCGCGATTTGGACATGAGAATCCGGCATTGACTGCAATTTTCTGCATTTTACAATCAAAGTACTCTGAAAGAAATTGTGCAAAATCACGATAGCCTATAGCCATTGTCAACGAGGTTATATATGTGTTGTCTTATTTAGGAGATATGCGTCAAGAATCACGATAGCAGCCATGGCTTCAACGATTGGAACGGCACGAGGTAGCACACATGGATCATGCCGACCTTTCGCTTTGAGTATTGTTGCATTCCCATCTTTGTCGGTTGTTTCAACCTCTTTGAGAAGCGTCGCGATAGGCTTAAATGCTACACGGAAATATATGTCTTCGCCATTTGAGATGCCTCCTTGAATGCCTCCTGAATGATTTGTCGTAGTGCGTATTTCTCCATTATTGTTAGAGAATAAGTCAATCATCTCACTTCCACGATATCCTACACCGGCAAACCCCATTCCATATTCAAATCCTTTAGCTGCGTTGATGCTCAACATCGCTTCGCCTATTCGAGCATGAAGTTTGCCAAAGGCAGGATCGCCAAGCCCAACCGGACACCCTTTTATTACGCCAGTGATTACGCCTCCAATGGTATCTCCTTCGGCTTTAATTTTTGCAATGAGATCGTGCATTTGTGATGCAATATCGAGATCGGGGCAACGCACATCGTTAGTTTCAATTAACTCGGGGTTGTATTTTATATAGTCGTTATCAAGGGTAATGTTGCCCACTTGTGAGGTGTAGGCATATATAGATACTCCGATTTGTTCCAATGCTTGACGAGCAAAAGCACCTGCAACAACACGCGATATTGTTTCGCGAGCCGATGAGCGACCACCACCACGATGATCGCGAATGCCATATTTTGATGTATATGTAAAGTCGGCATGCGATGGACGGAATGTGTTGCGAATGTTCTCATAATCAGATGAGTGTTGATTGGCATTTTCAACAATAAACCCAATGGGAGTTCCTGTAGTTTTACCTTCAAACATTCCTGACAGAATTTTTACTTGGTCTTTTTCGTCGCGAGGTGTTACAATGTCAGATTGTCCCGGACGGCGGCGATTTAATTCATATTGCACACGTTCAAGATCAATATTGATGCCTGCAGGCATGCCATCAATAATGCCACCAACAGCGGCACCGTGAGATTCACCAAATGTAGTAACTTTGAAAATTCTACCAATTGAGTTCATCGTTTTCGTCGTTTTGTTTTGTTTGAATAAGGTCTGTAACCGTAGCTTTTACATATTTAATTAAATCGTTGGGCGATATTTTTAACTGAAGCCCTCTCACTCCGGCACTCACAAATATAACCTCAAAATTAAGTGCTGAAATGTGAAAGAATGTGGGAAATGACTTTTTCATGCCTATAGGGGAACATCCTCCACGAATGTATCCGGTCAAAGGCAATAGCTCTTTCATAGCAATCATTTCTGCTTTTTTTGCTCCGGCTATCTTGGCAGCTTTTTTGAGGTCAACCTCAGTGTTGCCTGGCACAACGCACACAAAATGACCACTACGGTCGCCATGAAGAATGAGCGTTTTGAACACCTGATTAATGTCCTCGCCCAATTCCTCTGCAACGTGGTCGGCAGCAAGATTGTTTTCATCGACAGTGTAGGGGATAAGTTCGTAAGGAATTTTAGCCTTGTCGAGTAATCGTGCCACATTAGTCTTTTGTATTCCAGCCATAATTGAAAATTATCAAATACAAAAGTAGTAAAATTATAGTGTAAATGGAAGTTCTCAGGCTAAAAATATCATTACCTAATTTTGATAAAAAACACTTGGAATGTGTATTATCGATAAATTTTGGAGTCTTTTATAATCTTTATTGTGTGACGATATTGAGGAAACTCCTTCTTGATATTTTTTGCTATGGATTCGGCTTCGTCTTTAGTGAGGAAGTATCCGGCATCTATGTGCCAATATGGAGCGTTATGGCGAAGTCGTGTGTCGAGTAGAGAGAATTTAGATGTAATCTCGTTTTGCTTCTTTGTACATTCTTCTTTGGAATTACCCCCATTGTGAGTAGAGAAAATGCGAATATAAAAATAAGAAAATGATTTGTTTGTTGTTTGTTTAGAATTTGTGCAATCTAAACAATCTGCTTTGTAAAACCAATTTTGAGCAGTGGGAATATCTTTAATTACAACTTTGCCAAACCAATACATCAGTCCTAAATATCGAGCTGCAGGTGCATGGTTCATTTCTGCTGATTTGTTTAGGCGTTGTATCGCTTTGAAGTCATTCGCCACCGAATTATCGTTAATAGCATTGATAGCCTCGGCATAAAGTTGTGATGCCGAAAATTCCTCTTGAGCAAAAGCTAATAATTTAGGCGAAAATGTAAGCGTTAAGATTATTATATAGCGACAAAGTTTCATTATTTGAATGTAATCAGACGATTGTATGCAAAATTTGCCAAAGTATAAACAATGTTTCCTAAAAGAGTTGCAACTCCATATCCCGATAATGTGAAACTTCCTAAAATGAGCCATTCATATGTCCCGAATTGAGTGGAATTTAGAAGAAAAAGAACGAGGAACTGAGCCCCATAGCATAATCCAAAACCTACGATAAATTTAATAGCCTCGCGGCTATATCCTTTTTGAGATTTGAATACCCAATTTTTGTTCCAAATAAAGGAGTTTACCAATCCGGCAATATACCCGAGAGCATTGGCGATATAGGGATTGATGTTTAGCAGAGATTTGCACACAAAAATAACACCAAGTGTGATTGCTGTGTTAAGACACCCTACCATCACATATTTAACAAACTGAATTGCAGTTTTTCTTTTTTGCATAATGTTTAATGGCGATATTAGTCATTGTCGTGCTTAAGTATGGGTAGTTGCCAAGAATATTTGATGGCACACCAACGAAGAAATATTACAGTTGCAGCACAAAGTAATTGTTGGGATATCTCAGAACCTCCACATTCGAGTGTGAGCCAATATACACCACCACCGGCAAGGCAAGCCGTTGCATAAACATCTTCACGAAAGAACCGAGGCTCTTCATTGATTAATATATCGCGTATTACTCCACCAAAAGCACCTGTAATCATTCCCATAGCAATGGCAACCCATATAGGAAAGTTAAAAGCTAATGACTTTTGTATCCCTATTACAACAAATAGAGCAAGACCTATAGTGTCGAATAAAAGCAATGCTCTAAGGTTTTTAACAAGAGATTGGCGAAAAATTATAACGAAAGCTAAAGAAAGACCTGTAACGGCAAGATACCACCATGTTTGCATCCAAAACACCGGAGCGTCGAGCAGAACATCACGTAAAGTGCCTCCGCCAATGGCAGTTACTAATCCAACTATGTAGGCTCCGAACCAGTCAAATCGTTTGCTGGCAGCCATTCTTATGCCGCTGATTGCAAATGCAATGGTGCCTATAACTTCAATGATAAAAAGAAAAGTATTATCCATGGTATTAATTTGAATTAGATGTTTTTATCTTCTTGTTGAAAATATCGGCATTGTTGAGTCAATCCACAATTCAGGCAATCGGGGCGACGAGCTTTGCATACATATCTGCCATGTAGAATAAGCCAATGGTGGGCCAATGGGATAATTTCTGCAGGAATGTTTTTACATAATGTCTTTTCGGTTTCAAATGGCGATTTACTGTTGGTAGTCAGACCAATGCGTTCACTCACACGAAACACATGAGTGTCAACTGCCATTGCTGCTTTATTGAAAACCACAGCAAGCATCACATTTGCAGTTTTTCGTCCCACTCCGGGTAATTTAGTTAAAGCGTCGATGTTGGAAGGGATTTCGCTATTGAACTCTTCAACAAGCATTTTTGCAGCACCAATAAGGTGTCGAGCTTTGTTGTTGGGATAGGAACAGGAACGGATTAACTCAAACACATCGTCAGAAGATGCTGTGGCTAATGACTCGGGCGTGGGAAATCGCTCAAATAGTGCAGGAGTGATGAGGTTGACACGCTTGTCGGTGCACTGAGCCGAAAGAATGACGGCAAGCAACAAATGAAACGGAGAGTCGTAGTGAAGTTCAGTTTCGGCAACGGGCATAGCAGATTTGAACCACTCAATGACTTGTTGATATCGTTGCTTGGTAGTCATAGTTATATAATGCTTAAGCCGAAGCTAATTAGTGTGCACTCTGGAACTCTTCAAGGAAACGAGCATCGTTTTCAGAGAACATGCGAAGGTCTTTTACTTGGTATTTGAGGTTTGTAATACGCTCAATACCCATGCCTAAAGCATATCCACTATATTCTTTGCTGTCTATGCCACATGCTTCAAGCACGTTGGGGTCAACCATTCCACAGCCGAGGATTTCAACCCATCCGGTATGTTTGCAGAATGAACAGCCTTTGCCGCCACAAAGATTGCAAGAAATATCCATTTCGGCTGAGGGTTCAGTAAATGGGAAGTAGCTTGGACGAAGACGTATTTGAGTCGCAGGCCCAAACATTTCTTGTGCAAAATAAAGGAGTGTTTGTTTTAAGTCAACAAAAGAAACGTTTTTGTCAACATACAGAGCTTCTACTTGGTGGAAGAAGCAGTGAGCACGAGCTGAAATTGCTTCATTGCGATAAACACGCCCGGGGCAAATGATGCGAATAGGTGGTTGTGTTTTTTCCATTACACGGCTTTGCACCGATGAAGTGTGTGTGCGAAGCAACACATCGGCAGGGTTGCGTTGTATGAAGAACGTATCTTGCATATCACGAGCCGGGTGGTCGGCAGGGAAGTTCATTGACGAAAAAACGTGCCAATCGTCTTCTATTTCTGGACCGTCGGCGATAGAAAATCCGAGTCGAGAGAAAATTGAAACTATTTCATTTCTCACAAGCGACAATGGGTGGCGAGTGCCGAGTTTGATTGGTGATGCTGTGCGAGAAAGATCGAGACCATCGGCAATGGTTTCAATCGATTCAACGGCATCACGTAACGCATTGATTTTGTCGTTTGCGAGATTTTTAAGTTCATTAAGAGCTTGTCCCATCGCTTTCTTTTGGTCGGCAGGAACATTGCGGAAGTCATTAAAAAGTAATGAAACTTCACCTTTTTTGCTCAAATATTTAATACGCAAAGCCTCCACATCGGCAGGATTGCTGGCAGTAAGGCTCTCAATTTGAGCCTTTAGATTATTTATTTTTTCTAACATTGCAATGATTAGTTTTTTTCTTTGTGCAAATTTACAAAAAAAATGGGTTATATCTACCTTTTCATAAAATAATAAGCTATCTTTGTGAAAAAAAGATATGACAACAATAACGATAATATTAATAATCCTTGGAGCATTATGTTTGCTTACGGGATTAATAGGTTGTATTGTTCCTGTGTTGCCAGGTCCTCCAATTTCATACGTGGGCTTGCTCTTGTTGCATTTTACGAAAGAGTATGATTATAGCTTGACATTATTGTTGGTATTATTGGCATTGGTTGTAGTTGTAACGGTGTTGGACTTTGTTATTCCAATGTTAGGCAGTAAATACATGGGAGCCGGTAAATGGGGCTCGATTGGAGGTTTTATTGGGACAATCGTAGGTTTGTTTTTTGTGTCGGTTAGTTGGGGGCTGAGTTTGATTATTGCTCCATTTATAGGAGCTTTCTTAGGCGAAAAAGCATCAGGAAAAAGTTGGAACGATGCATTGGTTGCCGGATTTGGTTCCTTTTTAGGTTTTGTGGTGGGAATTCTACTCAAAACGATATTGTGCCTATATATGATTTATGAATTTGTGGCAACATTCTTTTGATAGATTATGCTTGCCAATAAACACATGAAAGATCCTTTAGAACAAATAATTTCAAAAAACATAAAACTACAATCGTTGCTTAAAGCAGATGATTGTGTGATAGTTGCATTGAGTGGCGGAGCCGATTCGGTGGCTCTTCTTTCGGCGTTGTCATCTTTAGAATATAAATGTGTTGCGGCTCATTGTAATTTCCACCTTAGAGGCGATGAGTCTAATAGGGACGAGGTTCATGCTGCTAATTTAGCAAAATCTTATGGGTTGAAAATTGAGGTAAAGCACTTTGATGTTGCATTATATGAAAAGGAACATGGGGTTTCGACCGAGATGGCTTGCCGGGAGTTGAGGTATGAATGGTTTGAAAAACTTCGAGTAAAGTACGATGCACAGGCAATAGCTGTGGCACATCATCGCGATGATGATGTTGAAACAATGTTCTTAAATCTATTGAGAGGAAGCGGAATTGCCGGAGTATCGGCAATGAAGTGGAAAAATGGATATGTGGTGCGTCCGATGCTTAATGTTTCGCGAGCAGAAATAGAGACATATTTGCAAGATAAGAGATTGAAATATGTAATCGATAGCACTAATGCCGAAGTTGAATATAAACGCAACCGATTGAGAAATATAGTTATCCCGGCATTGCGAGAGGCATTTCCCGAAAGTGATGATATGCTTGCAAAATCGTTGCGATATTTGAAAGAGAATAATAAGATTTATCAAAAAACGATAGCTGATGCAATCGCGTTATATCGGTATGAAAACGAAATAGATTTGTTGCGAATTGTGAGCGAATATCCTTCGCCATCGACATTGTTATGCGAAATGTTGGTTCAATATGGGTTTAATGAAACGCATGTTGAGGGAATGATTAGAGCCGTAAATGAATCGGGACGTAAGTTTTATTCTCGACAATGGTGTGCTTTGGTGAATAGAGGAAAGCTAATAATGCTACAACAAAATGAGGATATAGTTGAGAGTGATGAATATGAAATTGATTTATCGCAAAATGTTCATTATCCAATAACGTTGCGAGTAGAAAATATAGGTGTAGAGGAGTTTAAGGTAGAGCGAGATGGCTCTGTGATATATCTTGACGAATCGGTTCTAAATAATTCCCCACGCATAGTGTTGCGTAGATGGCGTGAAGGAGATCGCATTGCTCCGTTTGGTCTTAATGGCACCAAAAAGTTGAGTGATGTGTTTAGTGATGCAAAACTTTCAATCGCCCAAAAAAAACAGTTATGGGTGTTAGAACGAGATGGGGAGATATTGTGGATTGTTGGGGTAAGAGCTTCGCGGTATTTTGCCAAAACAAGTTCTACAAAACGCATTTTGCGAGTGAAATTGGTTGAGAATTTATAAAAAAGAGCAATATTTGATTCAATTTGGTCAACTTTTCTTACTCAAAATTTGTTTATTTTACAAAACTACGGTAAATTTGCACTAATTTCAATAACGAAATTGTTTTAGAGATGCAATAACAATGTGGCATCGTGAAGTAAAACAATTTTATTCCACTAAAAAGATAATTAACAGAGAGAAGTGTGGTTTCGTATAGTATTAACGAATGCCATAATTGTGTAAAACTGATTATACTTTATATAATCCTCCCGAATTAATATGTATAATATTTCCGATCTTAACGCAATGAGCGATCAAGAGCTCAAAACGATTGCGGAATCTATGGGGTTAAAAAAAATCGACCCCTCGAAAAAAGATGAGTTGATTTATCGCATTCTCGATGAGCAGGCAATAACTATGGCAACAGCTACAGCCGAGAAAAAACGTCGTGCGACAAAAGAGCCATCAGTAAAAAAAGAGAAAAAAACAAGTGAAGGTAAAAAAGAACCTAAATCCAAGAAAAAACAGGAGCCGGCAGTTGATGGTTCTAAAATTGAATTGGTAGAGGATAACAATACTGTGTCGCAATCGACGATTGAGGTTGATGAACCAAAACAAGAGGAGAAACCTAAAGCTAAATCGGTTCGAAAAACCAAAAAATCAACAAAAAAAGAGGAGGAAAAGTCGGTTGAGGTAGAAAAAGAAGAACCACAACTTATAGAGGAAGAGCCAATTGATGAAAAGGATATGATGACAATGCTTCCTCCTTTGGCTAAAGATGAAAATCCTCAAGTTGTAGAAATTGCACCTCAAAAAGAAGAAAATGTAGAATCGGTTGAAAGTGCCGATGCTCAAAAAAATGAAAATGATGTTGCCTCTGAGAATGAAAAAGTTCGTATGGATTTTCGACCAAAAGAAAACTCATCGTTTGGCTCATTTTTCCCACGAAGTGAAGGACGTCGATTTGTGCCACGTAGCCAACGCGAAAAAGAAGAGGCTGCCACAGCTGCAGCAATTGCTGCGGCAAAATCACCAATCGTAATAGGAGAGCCCGGACGTGAACATCAGGAATTTCAATTGTCACAACAACATCAAGGAAAACAAAATAAAAAACAAAAAAATCGCAATAATAAACAACATAATCAACAACCACAGCAATCAGCCGAGCCTCAATATAACTTTGATGGATTTCTAAAAGCTTGTGGCGTGCTTGAGGTGATGCCCGATGGTTATGGATTCCTTCGTTCAAGCGATTATAACTATCTCTCATCACCAGATGATGTATATGTTACACAATCACAAATCAAGAATTTTGCATTAAAAACAGGTGATGTGGTTGAGTGTACGATTCGTCCACCACGTGAGGGGGAGAAGTATTTCCCTATGAGTACGGTTACAAGTGTCAATGGACGCACTCCTGATTTTATTCGTGATAGAGTGGCATTTGAGCATTTGACACCTTTGTTCCCCGATGATAAATTTGACCTCACAAGTGGCAAAACATGCAATCTTTCAACACGTGTGGTTGATATGTTCTCGCCAATTGGGAAAGGTCAACGAGGACTGATTGTGGCTCCTCCCAAGACAGGTAAAACCATTTTGTTGAAAGATATAGCAAATGCTATTGCCGAAAATCACCCTGAAACATATATTATGATTCTTCTCATTGACGAACGTCCCGAGGAGGTTACCGATATGAGTCGCAGTGTAAATGCCGAAGTTATAGCATCGACATTTGATGAACCAGCCGATCGACATGTGAAAATTGCAAGTATCGTGCTTGAAAAAGCAAAACGCATGGTGGAATGTGGGCATGACGTGGTAATTTTGCTTGATTCGATCACTCGTCTTGCTCGTGCTTACAACACTGTATCTCCAGCATCGGGTAAAATTCTTTCGGGTGGTGTTGATGCAAATGCGTTGCAAAAACCTAAACGTTTCTTCGGGGCTGCACGTAATATCGAAAATGGTGGTTCTCTTACTATTATTGCAACTGCATTGACTGAAACAAGCTCGAAAATGGACGAAGTAATTTTCGAAGAGTTTAAGGGAACAGGTAACATGGAATTGCAACTCGACCGTAAATTATCGAATAAACGCATCTTCCCTGCTGTTGATATTATGGCTTCAAGCACACGTCGTGATGATTTATTGATTCACCCCGAAATGCGTAATCGCATGTGGATTCTCCGTCGTTACCTTGCCGACCACAATTCAATTGAAGCAATGGAGTTTATCAAAGAAAGAATGGAACGAACCTCGTCAAACGAAGAACTTCTATTCACTATGGGCGACTAATAATATCTAATAAATATTTCATAGAGACTGAGTTCAAAGGAATGAACTGCAGTCTCTTTTTTTATTTCATTAGGTTTGATAAGTTGACTTATGATAATAAAAAAGGGAAGCCTTGCGACTTCCCCAAGTGATCCAGGCGGAGTAACTATATGTTACGTGTTTAGCCTATAAAGGAGTGAGATTATGCCAGTGATTATTAGGTAGATAGCAAAATTATTAATGAACTCTTGTTTTCCCATTTTTTGTGGTAGGTAATGGAAAAACCTAAAATTGGTAGGTAAGCAAAAATGCTTTTTGGGAACGTTTCAAAAATTGGTTGTTAAAAAAAGTATAACACAAAATTAGCGATAAAATATGGCTTTTCAAAATCGAATTTTTTTTGTGGAAAAAGTAATTTGCTGTACATTTGTGATATGTTAACAAATCTTCGACAAGTTATAACTTATCTGATATTGCTTTTTGCGTTCTCGGCAAATGCTGAAATGCAAGATTCAATATATGGGTCTCCTCAGATTTCTTTTGATTGTAGAGAAATTAGTTTGGGAGAGGTCTCATTGTCAAGTGATTCAATCAAGTCGCATGAATTTGTATTTACAAATATAGGATACTCTGATCTAGTTATAGTTAATGTTGCGACAGGATGTGGGTGTACTAAAGCAACATATTCAAAGGAGGCTATTCCTGCAGGGAAGACAGGAATTGTATATGTAACCTATAATGCTTCTCGTCAACGAAAAGGGCCATTCAGAAAATCGATAACGATATTTTCAAATGACCCAAGACGATATGTAAGAATATTTGTTACGGGAACAGTTGTTGAATAACAATTATTAGTTAGGTATTTTGCGATATTGAGTGGGGGTGATGTTATATAACATTTTGAATGCTCGTGTAAAGTTACTATTCTCTTCGTAGCCACATTTATAAGCAACTTCAGCGATTGAGTAATCTTTGTTTGAGTCGAGCAATTGTTTTGCGCGTAGCATTCTCACTTGCAAAATATATTTGGAAATATTTTCACCTGTAACTGCGTTGATTTTTCGATTTAATTGTCGAGGTGTCATATTTAAACTATCAGCCAAGTCATTAATGTTTACACTTTGCGTCGCCATTTGAGCATGTACCAAATTAATAACATTATTCAAGAATACTTTGTCATTAGTAGAAATTTTTTCGGCTGGGACTGATTCATTGGCTGAATTTCGAGCGAAGTTTTCGTGTAACAATTTACGTCGCTCAAGCAATGAATTAATCGTAACATTAAGTTCCTCGGCATTGAATGGCTTGTATAAATAAGCATCGGCTCCCGATTTTAGACCTTCAATCTTATTTTTATTGGTTGCTTTTGCTGAAATTATAATGATAGGGATATGGCATAAAACATCAGATTCTCTTATTTTATTACACATTTCAATTCCGTTCATTTCGGGCATCATAATATCAGTGATGATGACATCAGGCACTATTTGCAATGCTTTTTCGAAGCCTTCTTTGCCATTTGATGCGTAATATATATTGGCATTATTTATTATGGAACCTATAAACAAAGCCACGTCGTTATTATCTTCAACAATTAATATGCGAGAGAGTGTGTCATCATCGATTTCAGTTGATTCGGCATCTTCGCCATCTTGAATGAATATGTCATTTATCGCAGGAGATTCGTTTAATGATGCAATCGGCTCGGATGATTGAGATATTGGAAGCTTGACAATAAATATTGTTCCTTTATTTTCTTCGCTTTCTACAGAAATAGACCCATTAATCGCTTCTACTAATTGTTTTACGAGTGATAACCCGATGCCCGAACCCATCGAACGAGAATGTGAATTTCCTTGATAGAATGCATCAAAAATATATGGTAAATCTTGAGCTGAAATTCCCTGACCATTATCTTCAACTTTTATGATGAATTGATTGTTTTTTGTCTCAGTACTTATTGTTACGCAACCATTAACTGAAGTGAATTTTATTGCATTGGAAATGAGATTGCCTACAATTTTTGTGATATAATCGGGAATGAAATCCATTTCAACCGACTTCTCTTGAGAGTTAAATAGATATAGAATATTTTTGCGATATGCTAATTCTCGAGCACCATCATATATAGTATGTATGTAGCCTACGATATTACCGCGTTGATATTCATTATATGATGCATTTGATTTTAGTTTTGAAATATCTAAAATTTGATTAATCAACAATAGCAAATTACGACCTTGTCGCGAAATTGTATCACCAACTGATTTCAAGTTTTCGATGTGTTCACTATAGGCAATGCGTTCTCCTAAACCGATTATAATAGTTAGGGGAGTGCGAAATTCGTGTGTAATATTAGTGAAGAATGAACTTCGCATGCTATCAACTTGCTTCATCGCAACTTGTTCGCGCTTTTTTGTTTTTAATAAATACATCAACAAACCAACTCCAGCAACAAGTAGCAATAATATTACAATAAGTGATATTATAATAACATTGCGTAGTTGACGCTCACTATTAAATTTGTTGTTAATTGTGTCGATTTCTTGTTGGCGTCGTTGATATTCATATTTTACGCGCTCATTTTGTACAGATATAAGGTTTTGTTGATTTATAATACTATCGTTATAGGTGTTACTTATTCGATATGCTTCGAATGCTTTTGATGTATCGCCAGTTTTTTCGTAAATGGTAGAATATAAGTTGTAAATAGATGCCAAATGGTCAAGTGAACGACCTGTGGTTGCTTTTTCGTTTGCTTTGTTGAGTAGTTTTAATGCCTTTGAATAATTTTTTTGATCAATGTAAATGTCAACTAACTCAATACAAAAGTTAACCCAATGCCAAGAGTCTATTTCGTTTTCCATTTGATATGCTTTCTCATATTCGGCAATCGCTTCATTAATTTTGCCCTCTTTTTCATAAAGGTTGCCAAAGTGACCATGACAAAGCGAAATTCCTAATTTAGATTTTGCTTCAATATTCAAGTCTAATGATTTGCGATAGTAGGCCCACGCTGAATCAAGCATATCTTTTTCTTCGAAAATTGCCCCAAGATTAGCATAATTAATGGCTTGCCCTAACGCACTATTCAATTCTCGTTCTCCTGCCAATGCTTGACGGAAAACCGAGTCGGCTGTAATGTTATCGCCAATTCTTAAACTGATGTTACCAATCCCATTTAGAGAAACAACTCTATTCTTTTTTGCTTTAAATGATTCTTTGTCGCTAAACTTTTCATAAAGATTGAGCGCTGAAAAATGATATTTTGTAGCATCATCAAGAATGCCCATTCGTCGATGATTGGTGCCAATATTATTAAGAGCTTGTACCATTGTTAAGGTATCACATAGCTCAGTTGCAATGCTTAATTCTTGATCATGGATTTCGATAGCTTGGATGAATTTATTATCTTCTCGATATGCTTGCCCAAGATATTTTAATGTAACCATTTCGCCCACAAGGTTGCCTGCTTGTTGGTACGTTTCTCGTAAATTAATGAGACTATCAATTTGCGATTTATATCGATTGGCAATGCTGTCGGCATTCTCTTTTTCGATTGATATGTCTTCGTTATTTAATGACTTATGGCACGAAAACATTAGAGTAGAAAAACACAATGCTCCAACTAAAAGAGTGATAAAACCTCTGAAATAATTCGACATTTAGTAAAAAATTATATGGTTATAAAATGAATTAGCATTGCATCTTTAAGCAAATGTAGTACAAATTTATGAGATTTTGAAATAAGATTGCACACTTTTTTGCGGCCGAAAATATGGGATTTATCATTGCAATGAACTGAGCGTCAAATCAATATCCTTTCAATGTGGGAGTAAATGATAAATTAAAAAAGTGCAAATGTCCGAAATTGATAAATAAATGGCACATTAGGATAAGACTTGAATTTGACGTTAAGTATAAATTTGTGAAAACGATGAAAATAATAATTAATTAACATAAATCAATACAAAAAGCTTATGAAAAAAGTCTTGTTTTCAATGCTTACATTATTGTCGGCTTTGACAATGTATGCACAGAATTGGACTGCACCTTCGGCGAGTGATTATCCTACATCAACTCCGATTTATGTGCAAGTCAATGCAAATGGGCAGCCTATATCAAGTGTTGAAGTTGCCGCATTTATTGATGGAGAGTGTCGAGCAGTAGCTCATGAACCTACTGTCTATACCGACGCGGGGTACTTATATCCTCTGCGTGTTTGGGGTAATCCCGAAGAAATAGGTGAAACTATTTCGTTCAAGGTATTTGACCATAGCTCGGGAATTCTTTTTGCTTGTACAAAACAAACCGAATTTACTGGCGAAACAGTAACAGAGGTGCCATTTGTGCTAAACCTTGACAAACCAACAGGAGTGTCAATCACAAACCCGATTAGTATTGTCACCAAATTCCCAAACAAGATAGATTTGAATGAACATATCGAATTTACTTATGAAGGAAAAGATTTTAGTGGAGAACCTTATGTTTATGAACCATTAGGAGAGTCAACTATTGAAACTCAGTTGACCTATGAATGGACAACTCCAACAGGTGGCCAATTCATGGCATTTACCATTGATAGCAGCAATATTCTCACAGCGTTGCAGTCGACATTACGTCCCGGTTCATTGGAGAATACCGGCGAAGTTGCTATGTTGTCAATAAATGTACCTGAATATGGCACATTTTGTATAGGCAGCACAGTGGTTATAATTGAAGAAGAAATCACTCCAGTTACTGGCATCTCTTGTTCAATTGAAACTGTAAAAATGAATAAAGGAGAAAGTCTTTATGACAATGAAGAACTTCGCAATGCCATCACAATAGAGCCCGCTGATGCAACAAATCAAAACTACTATTTTGAACCAGCGTCACCAGAAGATGCAGATGCAATCGATAAGGGTATCGCAATGAAAGGCGGAACATATAAAGTAAATATAGTATCGGAATATGATCCTCAAATATACACTACTATAACTGTAGAGGTTTATGCTCCAGTTACTTATTTGCGAGTTTCACCACAAACATTCCATGCTACCATTGAGGACAATATCTTGGATATGATATCTCCTTGTGTGGTAGTTGGCCCAGAAGATGCAACCGACAAATCATTCAGCCTTGAAATTCCGGCAGAAGCATCAGATGCTATTGTTGATAATGTCGCATATATGGCAGGTAAATACACTATTTCAGTTGTTGCAACAGAAAACCCCGAAGTTAGATGCGATGTAACTGTTGTTATTACTGAAATTATTGCACCTGAAGAGATTTATGTGGAACTAAACACAAATGCATACGATGTACTTCGTTCACAAATTGAAGTTAGACCAGAAAACGAAGAAGGAGAAAGCTATACAATTGAACCTGCTGATGAAGAAACAGCAAATGCAATTGTTGACGAATATGCGATTAAAAATGGGACATATACATTAATAATAACATCGGTATTAAATCCAAAAGTTTCGGTTGAAGTAAAGGTTATTGTAACAACACCAGTAAATATCACCTTCCCTAACTCCCTCACTATATCAAAATTCAAAGACACAGAATTTGAGTTAACAATGACTGGCGATAATTTTGATCCAGCTCTTGTTAGTCTTGAGTTCATTAGCCACATGGAACCAATAGGATTTGGAGTTCCTACCTATTCATCAGCCGATAATGGAGAAGGATTGATTTGGAATATTCGTGCAACAGCATCAGGGTCAGCCGAATTGCGAGTGCTTTACAACGGCGAATATATGCCACGCAATGGCGAAGAAGTTTGTTACATCGAGATCCCAGTTGAAATCACTTTCAATAATAATGGTTGGGATTGGATTTATGCACCATCTACTATCAGTTTGTTAAACAATGAAGGTGGTTATCTTGAACAATTGAATGTTGATGACGACAATAAGGTAATAGAAGTGCGCTCTCAAACAAGTCTATTATACAACGACCCCGTTTATGGATTCTTTGGAGATATTACCGAACTCATGCCAAGCGAAGGTATGTATAAGATAAAAGCTACTTATGAAGATGCATCAGATTGTATATTAGTATCACCAAAACCATATTGGGAACGCTATCAAAGCAAAATGTTACAACCTGGTTATACTTGGATTGGATACACCAATGAATGGGATATGACTATTGATGAACTAAATACTGTAATGAATACTCCAAACGAAGGGGACCAAATAATTGGCAAAACAAATTTTGCTGAATATAGCGAAGGTGCTTGGGTTGGTGCTGACTTTGTGCTTGAAGCAGGTAAAGGATACCTTTACTATAATAGCTCTGATGCCGAAAATGTAATCTCATTTGATTATATGCCAGATTTTAGCAGTCAAACATATAATTTTTACGGGTTAAAGTCTTTAATGTCAAAGAATGAGTCTTTGATAGACAACTCTTCAGTATGGGAATATGACGCATTTCAATATGCCGACAATATGGCAATTGTAGCAGAAATAGCAGAACTTGATTGCCCTCAAAATTATACAATAGGAGCATTTGTTGGAGATGAATGTCGTGGTATGGGTAAAGTTGTAAAAGACGGAAAGATGATGATTAATGTTGCTGGTAAGGCTGGTGAAGTAGTTTCATTCCGTCTCCATGATGAAACAACAGGGGAATATATTGACCTTGATACAAAAGTGAGATATTCACAAAAACTTGGCTCATTAAAAGCTCCAACAACTTTATTTGGAAATACTATCACTGGCATTTCTGAAATTGCTACTGATGATAATAGTGAAGAAACTTATTATGATTTGAATGGTCGCAAAGTTGAAGGCAATATCATATCAGGCGCATATATTGTTAAGACAATCAAGAATGGACAAGTTATAGTAAAGAAAGTAATTAAGAAATAGCATTATTATTTGGATATGTGTTGTGTGTAGATTTTGCACACAACACATATTTATAAATTAAAGACAAGGGTGTTCGTAAAACCGAATAATTAATATACGATGATCCACTGCTCCGTAAAAAAAATATATATAACTATTTTTTTAGTTTTGTTATCAAATACAATGTTTGCTCAAAACATTGCAGAGATAGCAAAAAGCGATCCATTGATTATATCTGGAGCAGTAGGAACACAAAATACATATCGATACTCTTCGGAAGGTTATGGATATGGTTCACCTTTTAGTAACGTGGTATATGCCAATTTGAATTTTTGCATATATGGATTCAATATGCCATTTTCTTTGCATTATAGCAATGATAATTTGAATTTCAACTATCCACAACTATCATTTAATTTATCTCCTACATATAAAAATTGGACAGGCTATTTGGGACAATCAACCATGGCTATGAGTAGCTACGTAATGAATATGTCTTTTAATGGTGTAGGGGTAGAATACTCAAGTAACAAGCTTCGTGCAGGACTCTTTTATGGGCGTTTACGCAACGCTATTAATCCCGATCCAACCGACCCCTTTGCACGAACTCCTCAATACAAACGAATGGGGTGGGGATTTAAAGTTGGTTATGGATCAGGTAAAAATTACATTGACCTTTATATGCTCAATGCCTACGATCGCGAAAATTCGATAGATGAACTATGGCGTCAACAAGTTACTCCTAAAGAGAATATTGTAGTGGGGGTAAAAGGATGTGTAACACCATTCAAGTGGTTGTCATTTACAGCCAATGCAGCGGGCTCGGTATTCAATACTGACCTACGTGCTCCTGATGCTCCCGTTAAAACAGATTTTGATAAAGTTTTTGATGTCAAGTATAGTTCGCTTATGCGTTTTGCCGGAGATGTTAATGCTAATATTAATGTTAAAGGGGTAAATGCTTCAATCAGTTATCGTATGGTACAGCCCGATTATACATCTCTTGGGACTTATTATATGTCAAATAACTATCAAAGTTTAGGCATTACCCTTGGGACTTCTCTATTTAATAAGGTATCTCTTTCAGGAACTTTTTCAGGACAGGCAGATAATCTATCCAAAGAACAGCTTTATACTACATGCGGTTTTGTCTATGGTGCAAATGCAAGTACCCGTATAGGCAAAAATTTCAGCATTATGGCTGGGTATAATGGTTATATGCAAACTCAAAGAGACGGGACTTGTGTAGTAAATGATACAACGCGAGTACATCGTATTATGTCAAGTTATAGTTTGACCCCTTCTTTTTTCTGTGAGTCAGAACATTTAGGTCACAACATTAGTGTTTCGGCAAACCTTACAGAGAATAAAGATCTTAATAAGTTCGCCTCAGGAGAAAGCGATGTAAAAACTACGGCTCTTGGCCTTTCTTATAATATTGATGTAAAACCAATTGATACTGATTTTACACTTACTTATAGTCATCAACAGTCTGACGGGTTTAATAGTAAGTATATCAGTGATATAGCAACATTGGGAACGAGTCGTTCTTTCTTGAAAGAGAAGAATTTGAATTTATCTGCATCAGTTTCATTGTGTTATAACGAGGTTGAACGACAATCGAAAAGTCTCTCCCTTGGAGCCGATATCGCGGCCAGCTATAATCTCAATAAGGTACATTTATTTTCAGCTAATGCTGCATTTAATAAATACGGAGATGTGAATCTTACCAAAACCCGTAGCGGTCTTGACTGTACAGATATCTCTGTTAGTCTCAATTATACTTATACATTTACATTGCTTGCAATTAAAAGCAAGGCTAAAAAAGAAGAATAATGCATTCTGGTATGAAAGGATATAGGATAATCGCCATTATTACAACCTGGTTGGTCGGTTGGCTCTGTGCTTTTGCTCAGGAGGTAATTGTAACAGTGACTCCAGTACAACAAGTGCTTCCTCCACAAGTATTGTTGTATTTGTCTGACCCTGGTAAATATTTTACCATTACGTTGACTAATACTACACCAGATGTGCAACAGGTGTATTTAGGACTACAGTTGGAACAGATAAATCCTGCATCAGATTTGGCAATTGCTACACCAGCTAATCGTCAACCCAAAGCTCCTTTTGTTATTCAAGGGAATTCGGTTTATACGCTTAACTCGGTGGATATGAAAAATATGTTTAATCATATTCCAGCAAGTGAAATTCAATGCCCAGCTAATCTTTTTGATGACTACCAAAGTGGTGCATTCGGGTTACTACCAGAAGGAACGTATCGAACTAAAATAACTGCTTATCGTTGGAATAATCCACCGTTGGCGTCACCTGTAGTGGTGAGCAATCCCGAAGGTGGAACGTGTACTTTTCAGATATGCTATAAGGCACAAGCTCCACAATTCTTGATGCCTATAATAAATGTAATGAGTGATGAAACGGTGGCTCAACTTGACCCACTTAATGCTCAATTTACATGGACAATGCCAATTGTTGCATGTGGATCTTCGGCAAGCTATACCTATGATATTAAAATCGTAGAGATGTTCCCTGGCCAACAACCCGATGTAGCGATGGATCGCAACCCTGTGGTTTATCAGGTAAAAGATCTTTTGGCAAACATGTGTGTCATACCTACTCAAGTTGTTACGGGTAATTTTTATGCCGATAGAACTTATTTGGCACAAGTAACAGCATTGCCAAAAGCAAATGGAACACTCTCATATGTAATGATAGAAAATAATGGTAAGAGTACATATTTGCCATTTAAGTTCAAGACCGACATCGGGAATAAAGAACCAGAACCTGAAAAGCCAGAAGATAAAGACGAGGAAGAGGAAGACGATGATGATGGGGGAGATTTTATTACCTTATGGGGCAAGGAATCTGTGCAAGATAGCCTCGACATGAGTGCCTTGTATAATTTTAAGAATCCGACCATAACAACTCCTACATTTGACGAAATCGCTGCTCGTAAGAAATTCCTTCGTAGTGATATGGCTATTGCATGGCGTGAGGTATGGTATTTAGGAGGTCAAGCTTCAGAAGCTGATACGCTAAAATTTGATTATGAAGTCCAATTGTTTAATGGAAAAAATACGATTGATAAACTTGCTGCACTTGAATCGGAACCCATTTATACAAATTTGGTAAAAGGAACCGAAGCATTGATTGATACAATACGTTGGGAACAAATTAAGGAAAAAGTCAATGAAAAGGATTATCTAGTGCTTCGAGTCAAACCAATTTGCACTAACTTTGATTCTGTCGTTTTTCATCACGATTCTCTTAATGTAGTTGACTTTGCACTGGTAGATGCACTTACAAAAAAATACTTCCAATGCTCAAATATGGTGGAGATTGATAACGAAACTCCCACTACTGCAAAAGCCGATGATCTTAAAGGAAAAACTATATCTATTGGTGAATACCTACTGACAATAGATGAAATAAAGGCTGGGAAGAAAGCTGATACTTGGGAAGGGAAAGGTAGAGTAGAGTGGAATCCACTTGGTACAAAGGTAATGGTTTGTGTCAAGTTTGAGGACTTGAAAATTAATACAGACTTGGTGGTCTTTGGCGGTACAGCCCAGTCATATTCGAATGATCCCAAAAGCAATAACGATATTGTAGAAGGGTTATTTAGTGACTGGGGTATAGATAACCTTATCTCTGACACGGGTATTCCGTATGCAAATGAATTGCAATCGGCTGCCACCGAAGGTGTGAAGAGTATCGCAGAAAAGATTGATTTAAGCAAGTATTACGAATATGTTGTTTTAGGTCAAAATGTGTGGAATGCTATAGGTCGTCAGGATATTGAGGAATTGTATATGCCGATTGCTTTACCTGAGTCAATGACAAGTAACAGCCCGGTAAATGTACAGATCACGACAATGAAATTTGCGGCAACTCACGCCACAATGGACATTATCGGAGAATTTGTACTACCAGACTGTGATGTCTTGGCCGACCAAATATTGGTGTTCGGTGCACCACGCATTTGTATTTCTCCGGAACGCATTTTACCTGAATCTGGAACCTTGGCTTTGTTGTCGGATTTGACACTAACTGACCCGGATTCAGATTATGAATGTATCTTCAAAGCCCCCAAAGATGTAATCAACCCAACAGATGGATGTTATGTTTCTTGGCATGCCGATGCATTTGAATTTTTGGGAATTGATGTTGACATGAAGATACCTGGTTTGAAGAAAGATATTGATGGTGTCGCTCAAAATGAGAACCCTGTGTTTAATATCAAGACAAGCATCAGTGATTGGGACGACTGGATGGTGGACAATGTCTCTTTGGACCCATTCCAAGCAGAGGATCTTCCAGGGTGGACATTTGTTGCTCAAAACATTGTGTATGACCATTCAATGTTTCGCAATTCAGCCCACATGGGTAAGTTCCCTGACAAGTATGACAAATCAAGAACATTAATTGCTGGACAAGTAAACACTTGGCAAGGACTTTACATTAAAGAAATTAGTGTAAAGATGCCCAAATCGTTGGAATTTGGCACTTCGAACGATAAACGGTTAGCGATAGCTGCTAAAAATATGTTCTTTGACGATTCGGGAGCAACCATTGAAATTGGTGCCGAAAACATACTTTCAGCTAAGACTGGAAAAGCTGGAGGTTGGGCATTCTCTCTTGATAAAGTACAAGCAAGTTTTATTCAAAACAACTTTAATGATTGTGGATTCAGTGGCAAGTTTGATGTCCCATTGCTTGACGGCAAATTAGGCTATACTTGTCAAATATTGAAGGTAAACGATCAGAAGAATAGCGTGGCAGGTAATTATGCCTATGTGTTTAAAGTGCAACAGATAAAAGACCTAAAACTTGATTTCTTTTTAGCAACAGCTGAGTTTGACGAAAAATTGAGTTATATGCTAGTCGAAGCCGTTCCTGAAAAAACCGAATTAAAAACTCGTGTAGAACTACTTTTGACAGGCGACCTCAGTATCGGTGGCGATGCAATGAAGAACAAGATGAGTAGTTTGCCTCTTGAATTTGACATACCAGATGTTCATTTCTCAAAGATGCGTCTTGCCAACTGTCCAGTGTGGGAATCGCAGTTTAAGGACATAAAGGATTTGCAAACTGCAAAAGATACGAAAAAAACGCTGGTTACACTTTACAAAGGCAAGGAATTTAACATCAACGACCAATTCTATTTCAGCACCGGTCAATGGTCATTGGCTTCAATGGCAAAGAAATTAGGTCCATTTGAATTCTCTATCGAAAGATATGATTTTGACTACAAAAACGAATTGTTGAGCATGTCAATCGAAGGAGGAGTAAAACTAATCGACGGACTAGACCTCAGTGCCACAGCCGGCGTTACAATCAACGCTCGTTTGAGTGGTGTTACAGCCGTAGCCAAGGACTTTGATTTCTCAAAAATCGCCTTTAAGTATGAGAATACAAAGTTTGATAAGGCATCTTTCAGCAGTTCTTTTGCCGGAATGAAATTAGGAGGCGAATTGACTGCAAATGATGATAATAAGTATGGTAAAGGTTATAAAGGAACTCTCACATTTACAATGCCGGGCGATCTCTTTACCGCTAATGCTACCGGAGGCTATTATAAACTTGACGATTATCGTTGGGGATATTTCCTTGCGTCGGTAGGTAGTGCTACAGGTATTCAAATTCCGCCTATTGCAATTACTGATATTTCGGCCGGTTTCTATTTCAATTGTATTCGTAAGTCGGCGACAGAGGTTGAACCTCAAAAGGGCATTATTGGAGTGGTTGCAGGAATGGGCATCGCTTCATCGGCTGGCAAAGATGTGTTGGATGGTGACTTTGAAATGACCGTTGTCTATGACAAAGCCAAGAGTCGTTTGACCACTTTCATGTTGACCGGAAACTTGAAAGCAGTGTCAGGAATGGTTAATTCCAATGCTACCATCGTATATCAAGAAGATGATATCGACAAATATTTTGCTCTAAATATTACAGCCGATGCTAAGGCTGATGGCATAGGTGGAATAAGTGAAAAAGTGACTGCTATGTCAAACTCATTAGCCGAGATGCAAAAGACTCTTAATAAGAACATGAAAGAGGTGGTCAATAATGCGAGTGGAGGACTAATGGATGCATTTGACGACCAATCTAAATCAAAAGCTGATAAAAACACCGAAGCTAAAACACCCGAGAAACCAAAAGTGGGTGAAGCCACTATGTCACTTGATTTCCGTATCACCATGAAGGAGAAAGGAAAGAAACTGAATAATGTGAAATGGCATTTATATTTGGGACAACCCGATGAAGACTTGCGTTGTAAATTTGTATTGGTTGACTTTAAGTCAAAGATTGTCAGCGTAAACATTGGAGCCAATGCCTATCTATGTATAGGTAATGAATTGCCAAACGATGGACAATTGCCTCCGATACCTACCAAGATTCGCAATTTCCTTGATGGCTCAACCAAAGGTAGTGGAGTGGAAAGTGCCGACATCACCAAGGCAAACAATGCTCGCACAGATGCATTGAAAGATTTCCAAGCACAAACCTATGGAGGTGTGATGATGGGTGCTTCGGCTTGGGGTTACATTGATGTGGATCTTGGCTTGTTCTATGGTAGCCTTGGAGCTTTGGCTGGATTTGATGTCAGCCTTCGCAAAATAGGAAATACACCATGTATGAATATTCCTCGCACACCGGGTTACAATGGTTGGTATGCAGAAGGTCAGATGTATGCCTACTTATATGCGAAGTTTGGTATCCATGTTGACCTTGGATTCTGGGAAGAAAGATTCCCAATCATAGACGCTGGAATAGGTGGTGTGCTTAGAATGGGACTACCAAATCCTACCTACGTTACAGGTGAAGCAAGAGTGAAATTGAATTTGTTGTGTGGTCTTATCAATATTAATCGCAAGTTTGAATTTGAATGTGGCGACCGTTGCGACATTTTCTATGGTAATGCACTTGACAATTTCAAACTGTTTGGTGACTGCTCAATCGGTGACACTATTCAAGCCAAAGGTTGGAATCAAGAAAATGCAATCAATCCCAATTTCTACATTCCACCTTATATTAATACTGAGGCACCTATTAAGGAGCATTTCCGTGTGCTTGACGAAACAGAACTTAATCGATTGGCAGCAGAATTTGGTGGCAGTAAGGAAAAACTTAAAGCTCAAGCAAGTCGTACATTTGTATTTGATATGAACAGTCTAGTGCTACTTTACGAGTATTCATTATCAACTCAAAACTTAAACAAATATGACAGATGTATCGGATTTGAATTCAAGGGTTCGTCTCGTTTCCAACATCAGATAAATATGATGAAACTTAACCCAGGAAAGTATTATCGTATGCGCATCGTGGGTTGGGCAAAAGAAATTGAAAACGGCAAAGAGGTAGATCCTCTTAAATGGAACGAAAGCAAGAAAAAATATGAAAATGTGAAATGGCAACAAACAAAGGATTATTTCTTCTGTACAGATGAAGCAGAAAGCTTAGAGGATTGTCCTGAGGATATTCAAAAGTATGTGGCGATTGCTTATCCGTCAAACTATAATCAGTTAAAGACAAATGCCTATACTAATGCTTATATGGCAGATATTAAGTCTCCGAATATTGCATTCTTCTCTGATATTTCCAGCCAAGCATTCCAAAAGGGTAAATTGCGTTGGAAATTGCAAGAGCATTTGAGTAATGGTAGTTTGAAGTTGGTAGAAGAAAAAGATGCTTATTGGGTTGTGACAGATAGCACTTGTAACTTGACAGTAAAAGGTGGTCAATTTGACTCAAAAATATATGAGCAAACTGACTATCGTTTGCAACTCAACTACGAAATATCAAAAACGGAAGTTCGTACTACTACGGAGTGGAATGATGTGTTAGGAAGGTATGTGAAGAAGAGTACTAATGTTATTGTTACCGAATCAACCAATATCGCAGATTGGTGGGTTACTGCACAAGATGGATATTATCACAAAGGTTATAATGGTGGTCGTCAGGTGAATTATGAAAAGCCATTTGTGGGCATACGCTTGAATAGTGTAACGACTAAGACCAGTGCTCCGAATGTTAATGCCCGAGGACTCTCTTTCTATAAGAAATATATGGCAGCCGATGGCGTGAATCCATTGCGTTATCAAGACCCATACACCTATATTACATATATGAGTAACTATGGACTTGTAGGTGGGTGGACGTTATCAAATAAACGATTGGCGGTAAATGCGACTACGGCTCAATCTCTAATTTACCATGACCGTGGTGGTGTTTATGAAGGAGCTTACAAAAGTTCTTATGGCAGTTTGTCAGATTATAACAAGGTGAAGTCTTTGTCAATTTATGATGGTAGCCAGTGGAAGAATGATTGCCAATATCCTCTTCCTGTGATGACCGATGCTAAATACAATTATGCTATCGGTGGTCGCGAGCGTGCATATACATTGTTGACAAGTGGTAAAGACGATAAATATCGCGCTACATATTTGATACAAGACCTGTATGCTGTATATAGTGCAGTTGACCGATTTGATTCAAATCTCCGTTGGGAATTACAATATATGATGGGATTTAGTAGAGGCGATTATAGTACTAGTGCTGCAAATACAATTGAGAATCTGATGGAAACTAACACAGGTGTATATCTTACTTCGAAATCTACTCTAAATCCCGATGTCCGTATAGAGATGCCATATTATCAGTTGGGTATTCTATGGGGTTCGCAATTCAATAACAAGGGGGATCGCAAGCAAGCCACTATGTGGTCAAGTTATGACGATTTGCCTAAAGACTATTCTCGCCCACAAGAGGAACGCAGTGAGGATATCTTGTTGGGACTTGTTGGAAACTACCCAACTCGTCTTGTGGATATAGAATACAACCAAGTTATCACCGGAACAAACAGCCAAGGCAACTATGTCTATGGCACTCGTGGTGGTTATCTTGACTTTATTCCCAAATGGGATAACATTACACAAATAAAGGTTACTTACTATCGAGTGAATGCTTACAACTTTAAGAAAGCAGAATATACCGTTTCTGACCGTGCGTATTTGAATATGGGACCATGTAATTCAAGGTACACCTATACTATCAAGAACCCGTCGGATGTATTGACAAACAAGACGAATATGAACAGTTATTTGTATAAAAATTATTAGAATTCCAACATACGATATATGAAAAAGAGCAGAATAATAATACTTCTATTTATTGCCGGCATCTTGGGTGCTTCGGCTGCATCGCATGGGTTGACATTCCATGATAGCGACCAAGCAATGACTACCGAGCCTATAGACCCTGAGGATATTGCTGTGGAAGAAGACACTGTATATGTGTGGCACCCTGACAGTACTCGTGAATATCTGCCAGGAGAGGTGCGTGACACAGCCCAATTTAATAAAATAAATACTGAACGACGCAATTACGAAAGTGTGATACATCTGCTTGCACGCACTTATGGCGATAGTATTGTCCTTAGATGGGCTCCTGATGACTATGTGAGTTGGCAATATCTTAATGCTGTAGGTGTGAATATCTATCGTATGCCTATTTTAAACGCAAAAAATACCGATACTGAATTCCGTATCGATACTCTTGCATATCAATTAAAACCAGCCTCATTAGAACAGTGGAAAGCCCAATATCCAGAAAGCGACTCAGTGGCAATGATAGCCATGGGTTCGCTTTATAGTGCCGGTGGTTTTACCCAAGACCAATCTCGTCATCGCACTGGAGAGATTGGAGCTTTGCTCGATGTGTATGATGACCAACAACTCCGTTTTGGTATGGCTGTATTGGCAAGTGAGTGGCGCAGAGATGTAGCAGAGAATTTAGCTATGCGCTTCGTTGACAAGAAGGTTAAGAAAGGGGAAAAGTATCGCTACATTGTGCGCCCTGCCGAATTTGATTCTACAAATAATTTGCAGTTCCGTGTGGGATTTATTGAAGAGATTGAAAATAAAAATTATGTTCCCGAACCCTACGAAGCAGTTATGGGTGACTCGGTTGTTGGTATCAATCAATTGCGCATCTGGTGGGAACAAACTGATAGATTCTCATCGTTTGATATACATCGTCGTGCAATGGGGGAACATGAATGGACAAAGGTGAATGATAATCCATATATCATGATGCGAGATATACATGATATAGAATTGGATAACTTTATCAATGACAATGTACGCCCCGGCACTTATGAATATCGCATATCAGGATATGACACTTATGGCGACTTGATAGCAGCCAAGAACTACCATGTTGCATCAATGCCCGACTTGGAAGCACCTCGCCCACCAAAGTTGAAATCAATCGTTATCCATCGTAGAAATCCCGACGATTTATCCAAAGATGTATATGCCGATTTTCACTTTTCTAAAGATACAATTGAAAGTGATTTTATTGGATATAAGATTCTTTACTATCAACGTTCGCGTGATGATCGTAAAGCAGAATGGGTAGAGTTAACTCCCGATTTAATACCTGCAAATGATACCGTATGGACTGTTGATGTATCCAAAATTAGTACTAGTCAAGTTACGGTTGCGGCTTACGACTCTGCTCAAAATGTAAGCTACTCAATGACACACGTTATGCGTGTAACCGACTTGAACGCTCCCGATGCTCCTACAAACTTCCGTTACGAGATATTGGATAATCAAGCCGGAACAGTCAAATTGTCGTGGACAGCACCATCTTTTGATATCGATTATTACGAATTGGCTTTTGCCAATGATACCACTCACAAATTTATGTTGCGTTCAATGACGAGTGGCACTTTATTGCGTGACACAACCTATGTGGACACATTGGCAGTAGATGTCAACCAAAAATACATATACTATAAAGTGCGTGCTATAGACTATGCTTCAAACGAAGGTGTTTATACTGCTCCGCTACAAGTTATACGACCAAGTATGATTAAACCAGCAGTACCTCATATTGACTCAGTGTGGGTTGATCAAGTAAAAGGTGTTAGAATGCGATGGGCATGTAGTAATGAACAACAAATTTCGCACCATGTATTGATGCGTCGTCTTGCAAATGCAAAAGAATGGACTACTGTTGCCATCTATGATGGAGATTCATTACGTAATGCAGGGAATATGGTGGATATAATAGACGTGCCAGAATATGTGCGTCGCAATAGATATGAATATGCTATGGAGTCATTTACTTATGCAGGTATTTCAAGCGGATTGAGCCTTGTGTATTCTACTCGTTTTGAGGGTGAACGAGTTTTTGAATGGCCCATAAAACTGATTGGACACTATGATGAGCGAAATAAGACGGTCAAAATTGTTTGGGAAACCAATAAGAATTTACCATATAAAGGTGAATGGTATTATTGTGTCTATCGCAAAGGTCCAAACGATAAAAAACATAAATTTTTAATGTCGGTAAATTCCGACGCACTAATGTTTCAAGATAATCTACTTTCAGCTGGTGAGTCGGCAGAGTATTTTGTGAGAATTAGGTATAAAGATGGACGAGCAACTACCGATTCAAATATTGTTGTGGTAACAGCTCCGAAAGCAAAGGATAAAAAATAAAAAATGCAAGGGATAACACCGAATCTTGAAATAGATAATAGATAGTTATGATGAAAAAACCGATATACATATCAACATTCTTATGTGTCATAATCTTGGTGCCACTCTTTACCTCGTGTGGACTCCTTGATATGGAATTTGATGAGAATGTACAAATGGCTTATGATATGAAATTAGACCATGATACGGTCTATATTATAGAGGGGGATTCTATTGTCTTGCACCCAGTGTTTACTCCCGATTCTGTAATCAATCGTGAAGTGTTTTTCCGCTCGGCTAACGACGAAATTGCATATATACATAACGACACAATTATAGCTGTTAGCGAAGGAGAAACAGTTATTAGTGCCACATCTGTAATGAATGAAAAAATGGCTTTTTGCCAGGTCTTTGTGTTACCTCCTTGGGAAATAGATATATATAAATATTCAAATGATATGGTGGCTTATCTTTCGGCAACCATCGATGGAGTTCCAATTGATTTTGAAAAACAAATGATTGTTGCCTTTGTGGGTCCACAACTTCGTGGTATAGGACAACCTATAAAATTGAAAGACACAACTATAGTGCAAATGCGAATTTATGGATACTCTTATTGGGGGAATGAAGAACCTATACGCCCTGAACTGGTGCGTTTTGCCTATTATGACAAAGAGAAATTGATGCTGAAAAATTTACCGTTATATATCACATTTGATGGAGAAACTCACGGAAGTCCTTCGGCGCCAATAGAGTTGACAACTCACTAATGAAAATCAATAAATAACCTAAGTTGAAAACAAAATAAACAACCCAGATATGAAGAAGATAATCCAACCTACGC
The DNA here is from genome assembly GCA_904502025.1 of uncultured Muribaculaceae bacterium. Classification (GTDB taxonomy): domain Bacteria; phylum Bacteroidota; class Bacteroidia; order Bacteroidales; family Muribaculaceae; genus RGIG4079. Next base: position 32,315 of record CAJGDJ010000009.1, on the reverse strand, counting down.
TTTACATCTTATTAATGATGATGACTTCTTGCATATTGAGTATGGAAGAATTTATTGTCCCAGAAGATCAAAAAGGGAAGGATGAACCATGTACTGAGGTAAGCCCTTATGGTGAAGTTACTTATCAATACCATGATAATGTGACCTCGCTCAATGGAGATCCTCAAGGTTACATTGCCATGATGAATGACTCTGTTATATGGTTTATGGATAATATGCCTGAAAAGTGGATTCCTAAAGAAGGTAATTATATGGCAGCCAATTGTTCGCAGACTATTCCTCTCGGTCTTTGTGCAAAAGTGCGCTCCGTTTTTCGCGAAGGAGGAATGATACGTGTTGAGCATGAACCTGCCAATCAAGAGGAAGTATTCAAATCGTTGGAGATACGACTCGATTTTGAATATATCATGCCTGGAGTAAGTGATTTTGAACCTGACAGCATTGAAATTGACTCACGCAGTACTCGTCCCACTATAAGTCGACCTGGATATTGGAAGAACGACTCTGTATTTGTTGATATGTCGTTGTATGAACCTAATTCTCGATCTGATGGAGCGCATAGTGATGTCACTGAATTTAAATTCAGTAAGGCTTTTGATATCCCATATGCAAATCAACAAATATGTGTTGATCTTTCTTACAAATCAACCGAGGTTGTAAATGTTCATCAATACAAAGATCTTTCGAGAGATTATCAAGAAGAGTGGAATGACACTTATACCGAGCGCGATATTAATATACTCGTCGGTTATGGCAACAATCCCGAAGGTGCTCAAAAAAGTTTGGCGAGTTTTCCAAAGGACGTGGACGATATAAGAGGGTATAAAAAAGCTATAGAACAAATAAAAGATATAAGAAAAAAAAATGAATCGGTAAAAGCAATCAATCCGGTGGTTAGTATCCCATCTTTCCCTTTTGGTGTAATGTTCCGTTTTGATGTCTCTGTTGGATATTCTATAATGGGATATGGCCAAGCAGAGATCAAATACCGTTCTGAAACCCATCGAACCGGATATATTGTTGAAAATGGGAATAAAAGGGAAATCGATAAAATTGTAAAAATACCAGGAAAGGAACCATATGACAAGATTACCAATGTCAATTTCGGTGGCTCTATTGATTTTTGGCTTCGTGGTAGGATTGGTGTAGGAGTCATTGTGGGGAATTCTGGCTTAGGAGTTGGTGGAGTATTAGGGATAGAAGGGAAAGTAGGATTCAAGGCTTCTTTGGAAACAGAATTTCTTACAGATTATCTATTAGTAGATCGCCAAAACTTTAATGCCGGTCTTTATGCATCATTTAGTGGTTTTGGTGAAGGTGTAGTAAAGGTAGGACCTTGGACAGGTAGCTTGGGAGATTTCAATTTCAATACGGTTGAAGTTTCTACTATGTCTAATTTAAAAGCAGAAGTAAATACTAAAAAAACTAAATCGGCATTGGAAACACAGGAAAAAGAGTATCCGATGGAAGATGAGAACGGAAATCCATATGTCAATCCATGGACAGGAGAAATTGAATATGAAACTCGAAGCGAATTGGCTATAAATACCTCATTGAATTTTAGCAAACTTGAAACATTCTTTATCTTCCCCAAGATTGAAAAACTAAACCAACGAGCTGCATTACGCATCTATGAGGGTACGATATTGAACGGTAGTGGTAAGTGCATACAAGTGGAGAACATGGACGAGGTGTTGCAAGCCGATAAATCATATAACTTTACCGTTAACCTTAAAGATGCCGGCTTGAGTGAGAAAGTAGGTGTTTATGAAGTTGTTCCGTGCATCTATGACAAAGCAACAAAATTAGTTACTGAATATCGCAACAATTCTATAATTGTTACTCCTGGAACGCCAAACATCTCGCAACCTAAATGTTATCAATGGTATGCACGTGAACTCTCTGAAGACCTTTGGAATTATCTTCTTGATGAATATGGAGAGGGATTTTTTGAAGGGAAAAAACGCGAAGATTTCACCGAATATGCATTTTCTACAATAGTAGAACTTAGAAATGTGACCGGTGTTAAAGAATGGGGTATAAAATACAAGTTATGGCACCCCGATGCGGGAGTTGTGCTTGAACGTGAATGTCCAGTAACTTTCAGCGGACTATGCCGTGCTGGAAAATATTCTATTGTCACCTCTTTCATATCAGAAATCAGACCGAAAAAACCTGATTCGGGAATAGATGCAATCAACGTTACCGCAAAGCCATATTGTAAATATGAAGATAAGAAAAAATATTTTACAGAAGGCGGTTACATCAATTTATATTATCCCTATATGACAAAGAGTGGAGATGCAGTTACTGTTGGGACATCCACCACTATAGATTTTTATTAAGGAGCGATTAACTCGATCTTGAATATTGAAATCTCTTAAAACAAATTATAACTTTAAATTTTTAGATATGAAACGCAAATCATTTTTATTGGTAGTGTATCTTATAGGAGCACTTCTTTTGCCTATCCCCACAAATGCGCAACTTAGTAAATTGAAAGGCTTAGGCAACAAAGTGAAAGAGAAAGTAACGGAAAAAGTCAACAAATCGGGATCTGATATTGTTGGAAGTGTTTCTGAAACTACGGTTGCGGTTGTGCGAGGTCAAGCACCTTGGCCAATGAGTGACAATCCTACTTATAACGGCAAAGATCTTAGAACTTTCTTGTATAACATCGTTGACGAAAGTGATGAATATCTTACATCGTTGCGCAACGAGATGTATTCTCGCTACAAAGAGAATGCAAAAATAATTAAGGCAATGGGAGAAGGAAGTTATGAGGCACAAAACGAAAACCAAAACCTCATACGCTTGTATTACGAAATTCAAACGATAGTACAAATTAATGTGGGTAATGTACACATTAATAATGGGGCAATTAATGCCAACGATCCACATCTGCTTATTACAAATCGTAACGGTGGCGGTATAGGATATTGGGCTATGAATAAGAATGGAAATTTTAGATTCTGCACAACCAGTGGTGATGGAGCATTCCTTGATGATGAAGATTTAGCTATAGCAAAAGAAGCGGCATTGCGTATGCGTAAAATGCAAATTTTAACTTATGCATTACATGTTATGCTTGAAGAAGCAGGTGAACAATGCGACCCTTACTTGCGTGCATTATATAACTATAGTGGAATATATGCTAATGGGGTAGAAAAGGCTTGCGAGGCTAATACTCCTGAAAATATTGAGAGAAAACCACGTCCAAAAGCAGGTGCGATGCATTCTTCAATGAAGGCTCAAGCTCTTGCAGTAGCTAAAGCCAATGACAGCGATGTTATTGATGTTATTATTACAAGCGGTAGTTGGGATGTAAAGATGAGGGGATTTGTTCCTGTTAATCGCAATATTTATGGTTACTATATTGTAAAAGATAAACATGGATTAATGTGCCTACCACGCATGTGGACCGAGGATTACAATAATGGTACTTATGGGAAATTGCGTGCCGGAGGAACTGGAACAGAAAGTCCATTCTATATTAAATAAATAATATGGGTGACATTTTCTTAGAATATTCTCCTTAGTAACTAAAATTAAGGTTACACTCAAATTTGTATAAATCCTCAATTTGGATTAAACGGAAATTAAATAACTAACATAAAACTATATTCTTATGAAAACTTTTTCTAAAATGAAATTGTCAGCAAAAGCACTTATGGTGTTGTTGTGTGTGTTGACATTTGTTCAACTAAATGCTGCTGTCGTTGAAATTGACGGAGTAAATTATTCAAACGAAGGTAATGGCTTAGCCGATGGCGAAGCAATTATTTCTGGCATAAACCATGGCACCATTCCTGCCGAAGTGGTTATTCCCGAAAAAGTAACTATTAACGAGGTAGAATATACAGTTGCTCGCATTCATCGGGAAGCTTTCGCTTACAACTCTACAATAACATCAGTAACACTTCCTGCCGGATTGAAATACATTGATAATTATGCTTTCTCTCAATGCTCAAGCTTGGCTGAGATTAAGGGATTCCCTGAAAAACTTGATTATGTTGGGCATGCCACTTTCAATAACACAAAATGGTTGAGCGACCTAAAAGATACCGCTTCCCAAGGTCTCTATTTGGTTGGAGGTTGGGTATTAGGTCATGTCGGTGAAATGCCTGAGACTTTGATATTCCCTGAAAATACAATCGGTATTTGTGACGTTTTTGCATTACGAATAGCATATACAAGTTATTACAATGTCAAAAAGGTAGTATTGAACGAAGGTCTAAAATATATCAACTATGATGCATTCGAATATTTTATTGGTCTTACAGAAGTTAATCTTCCTGCATCACTTGAAGTCATAGAAAGTGAAGCATTTGATTGCTGTTTCAATATAGAAAGATTTACAGTTGCCGATGGTAACGCTAATTTTAGTGCGACTGATGGAGTTTTATATAATAAAGATAAAACAAAATTGATATTGTATCCATGTGGCAAAGCCGATACTAATGTAGTCGTTAATGAAAATGTAACCGAAATTGAAGAATTCGCATTTTATGGAGCGCAATACATTAAGTCATTGACAATACCCGAAGGCATTACATCAATCCCAAGCCAAGCAATACGACAAATGTCTTCACTTGAAACTGTGATATTGCCATCAACAATCAACTATTTCGGCTTTGGTATATTTGTTCAATGTAACAAATTAAAGGACATCGTTCTATATGCTGAAGAAACACCAGAATACTGGGGTGAAGATTTAAGTTTACTAACAGAAACAACATTATATGTACCCGAGGCTTCAATTGATGCTTATAAAGCACATGAATATTGGGGTAAGATGCTTAACATAAAACCGATTGGAGAATATTCGGGAGTAGAAAATATAGACCTTGATAAATCAAGTACAGACAACGTGATTTACAACATTCAAGGACAACGAATAATAACACCTCAAAAGGGACAGCTCTATATAAAAGGAAAAACAAAATATATCCAACGATAAAATTCAATGTTGGCAAAAGTGTTTTTGTTATTAATAATTGCTTTGGTGTGTTGATTTACACGGTAACATCAAAGTATTTGGTTAAAAGTTATTTCATTTTGCTATAGGCGAATTTTACCGCATTTTGGTAGCGCATATTTGAGGTCATTTTTGTAACGATAAGCATACATGATGTGCCAAATAGAAAAAAGTGGAGCAATTAATTGCTCCACTTTTCTATGCGTTCTTGAATTAACGATTTTGGTAATCGAGAATTATGTGTAATTAATTCTTGTAATTTTGTAGCAGCACACTTAGGCGTAATAATGCAACATTCTACCATATAGTCAAAAACATATATAACTCCTTTTACTGTCACATTTGATTCTATTGCTTTTTTGCGCAGCTGACCGTCGCCTGTCAATAATGTATAATTGTTCTTTTTTGCATAATTCCATACGGCACAATCAGGTATAGAAACATTACCTTCGGCTTTGTTTTGTAACTCAATAACTTCAAGCATTTCAGTTGCATCAAGCGATTGAACATTTAGCTTTCCGTTCTCAATATATTTGCTAATGGCTTTATGCTGTTCCGAATCCGTTAACTCATTGATGATAAAGTCTACAGTATGTACTGTTATAGGCAACTCAAAGAATTATTCTAACAACCCGATAGAATGAAGGTCGATAAAAATATTCGTGTCATTTACTACAATTTCCATTCTACACCAAGTTTAGTTGATTACGAACTGCGTTTACCGAAGTATTTAGCAAAATCCCAGCTTTTGAAATAGAAATGATTTCACTTGCCAATGCACGATAAACCAAACGGACAAAACGATTTGATTGCTCTTGCTTATATCGGCTTTGTTCAACTGCTTCTTTGAACTTTGCTTGCTTCTTTTTAATGCAGAAAGTTTTGAAACGATTTTCGGTAATAATATTCAAACTTTTAGCCTTATACATCAAAGCATCAATTGAAATACCGAATTGCTCTTGAATGTCTTGTAATTCTTGCAGTGAAATATCCCTGCGATTCATTCCTATTTTTTGAATGAACACATCTTTTGAGATAAGCATTTCGCTTGCAAATAGGTTGCAATAACTTTCTATTTGTTTTTCATCAATAGAGCTATCAAAGTTGAGCAGTAAATGACCTAATTCGTGCAATGCAGTGAAACGCTTACGTTCGCTATCAAAATTCTTGTTAAGAACGATTATCGGATTTTTACCATTGGCAAAGCCACTTAATCCGTCAAAACTATTATGAGCATCAATTTCAATAACCTTGATTTTGTTTTCTTCAAGAATTTCAATAAGGTTGTTAATACCGTCCTCGCCTAACTTCCAATCATTTTTAATACAAGCAACAATGGAGAATACATCACTTTCCCCTTGAATCAAGAGATTGTTATAAGCAGGCTTAAATTCGGACTGAATATCTATAATAGATTCTATTTCAAAATATCGTTCCAATTTATCTTTCACAACCTCTTTGATTGAATCTATCTGCTTAGTGCCTAATTTGGACTTCTTGCGAAACTCCACATTCTCAATAGATACAACAACAGGGCGAAAGAAGTAATCAATATTTACTCCCAACGCATTAGAAAGAATAATGAGCGACTTACTGTCGGGCATCATCTTACCAGCTTCGTATTTAGAAATAGATTGCTTGCTAAGTGCATTATTTGCTTTTTCACAAAGGGAATCCATTGATAAACCTTGCATTATGCGAGCCTGTTTTAGTCGAGTTGAAAATATCGTGTTCATTGTTTTTGTATTTTAGGTTGTGTTTTGGTTTACAAAATTACAATATTTATTTTATTTGTCAACCATATAAAAGCGAAAAAGTTTAGCAAAGGGTATGTTTTTAACACTAAAGAATATTAGACGAGTTTAAATTGAATCTAAAAAACAACAAGGATTATTTTTATTTTATCGGACACCAATAATATTTTATTGCCAACTCTTTTAGAGTGAACTTATGTTCAACATAATCGGAAATTATGGCATTGGGAGACAGCCGTTTGCCTCCTGTGTATTTGCGGTTGCATTTTTTACAATAATACTGTTGTTTGCCGTTTTGACAACCGTACTTTATCGTAGATTTTGAGCCACAGAAAAAGCATATTTTTTATTCATAACTTTTCAAATGCTCAAAATTAATCATTATCAATGACTTATAAGGGTTTCACCAACTTTTTTGACCATTAGGCCGAAAAATCGGAAATTTCTTACCTACCACTTACCTACCGGTAGGTAAGTGGTAGGTAGTTGTCGTTCTGTGTCGTTTTCTGTCCGTCTCTGTCGTAGTTAAACAAATTACTTTGCTTTCTACTTAAGAAGTAGGTAATCAATGTGTTAATCGCTAATTCCCTTTGGTTTAGAGCCAAAAAAAGAGGAGATTTTGTACTCCTCTAAAAATGTCTTTCGTGATCCAGGCGGGATTCGAACCCACGACCCACAGCTTAGAAGGCTGTTGCTCTATCCAGCTGAGCTACTGGACCTACCTTGTTTTTGAGCATTTGAAGCTCGTGCAATATTGTTTTGCGAGTGCAAAGTTAATGATTTCTTTTTATTTTGCCAAGTTTAATTTAGACTATCAAGCACCTGACGTATTTTTTCGTATGTGGTGATGCGTGTTGGAACTAATGGTAAACGCAATTCGTTTTCAATATATCCCATAGCATTGAGTAAGCATTTTACACCGGCGGGGTTGCCGTCAACGAAAAGAAGACTGAATAATTCGGTGAAGCGATGGTGAATTAATAATGCTTTTTCAAAGTCTCCGTTAAGTGCAAGACGCACCATTTTAGAAAATTCTTTAGGGAAGGCATTTCCAATCACAGAAATTACACCTACTGCACCAAGGGTAATAAGTGGAAATGTTATGCCATCGTCGCCCGATATTACCATGAAGTCTTCTTCTTTGTTTTTGATAATATCGTCCATTTGAGTGATGTTACCCGAGGCTTCTTTTACACCGATGATGTTTTCGTGGTCGCGAGCAAGTCGGAGAGTTGTTTCGGCAGTCATGTTTACTCCTGTGCGACCAGGAACATTGTAAAGAATCACAGGAATGGGCGATGCTTTGGCAATAGCACTATAGTGTTGATATATTCCTTCTTGAGAGGGCTTGTTATAATATGGCACAACCGAAAGGACTGCACTGAATGGGGAGAGATCAGATGTTTTTAATTCTTCTACAAGAGCCATGGTGTTGTTGCCTCCGATGCCTATAACCAATGGTACACGTTCAGCAACGCGTTCAACGATGAAATCGCGTACTTGGCGTTTTTCGTCAGATGAAAGAGTGGCAGTTTCGGCAGTTGTGCCAAGCACAACGAGATAGTCAACCCCGTTTTTTATTTGATATTCGAGCAATCGTGCGAGAGCATCGAAATCGATTGTTTTGTCTTGTTTGAAAGGGGTAATTAGCGCAACCCCCATACCTTTTAGATTTATGCGTGCCATAAAAACTATGTGTATATACTTTAAGAATGCAAAGTTATGAATAATAAGTTACCTCTACAAATTATAGCGATAAAAGGTGGTGTCGATTTTAGATATTTTGAACTATTATAAGGTAAAGATGTTTATATGTTAATCAGTAAAACGAAGATGTTATGAAACGATTTGATGAAATAATTAGCGAATCTCGCCCCACAGTAGTTGATTTTTATGCAACATGGTGTGGTCCATGTCGCCGTCAAATGCCTATAATTGATAATCTAAAGGCTAAAGTGGGCGATGAGGTTAATGTCCTAAAGGTTGATATTGACCAAGAAAAAGAACTTACAGAGCGTTATCGCATACAATCCATTCCCACAATTATGATATTCAAAAATGGAGAAGTGGTGTGGCGAGCGAGTGGTATCCAATCTCACACGGATCTTATGGTTGCTCTAAATGGCATTGAATGGCGATAGACTATGTTACATAAAGCATAGCACTAAAGCTTGGGCTGCCACTACGCGAAGGAACATTGTGAGGGGGTAAACGGTAGAGTAGGCTACTGCCGGGGCATCGTTGCCTGTTGAATTATTGGCATAGGCAAGGGCAGGAGGGTCGGTGCATCCACCCGACATGAGCCCCATTATGGTCAAGAAGTTGAGTTTGTAATATCCACGAGCTATTGAGCCTACGATAATAAGCGGGATGAGGGTAATCATAAAGCCCCATATAACCCACCACATACCGGTGGTGTTGAATACGGTTTCAGCAAATCCTTGTCCCGAAGAGATGCCCACCGAAGCCAAGAAAAGGCATATCCCTAATTCTCGCATCAATAGTGATGCCGATGATGAGGTGTAGGTGATGAGTTTGAATTTGTAGCCGAAACGACTTAATAGTATTGCCACTACCAGAGGACCACCAGCCAGACCGAGTTTCATTCCCCAACCTACATCGATTGAACCGAGGATGATACCAAACAGAATGCCCACGAATATGGTGATGAGATTTGGCTCGTTGAGGCGTTTCATTGAGTTGCCAAGTTTATGAGCAAGGCGTTCGATGTCTTCTTCATTTCCCACAACGGTGAGGCGGTCGCCAATTTGTAGGCGAAGGTTGGGCGCAGCAAGAAGATCGACCCCTGCACGATTCACGCGTGTGGCATTGAGTTTATATCCCATGCGAAGACGGAGTGAACCAAGTGCTACACCATTGTAGTTCCCTTTAGTGATGAGGATGCGACGCGACACCACTTGCGAAGGCGCTGCGTTCCAGTCCATTTCCACTTCGGGGCCTATGAGAGCCTTCATGCGCTCTTCGTCTTGTGCCGACATCACTATGTATAGCTTGTCGCCACTATGAATTTGGGTATCGGCTTTGGGAATCACGACAGTTCCATCGGGGCGCATCAATCGTGATACTACAAAGTTGCATTGAATGATGTTGTGTAAATCAATGAGATTTTTTCCTTCAATGAGATTGTTGGCTACCTCAAAAGTGACAATATGAGGTTTGAGTTGGCTGTTTTCTTGCTCTTCCTCTATCTCTTTTATCTCATCTTTTACATTTATGCGAAATAATGCTTTAATTATGAGCATAGCGAGGATAATGCCCACTACGCCAAGAGGGTAGGCTGCGGCATAACCCATTGCCATTGTATCGGCTTGAGCAGCTGTAGCCGATTGTTGAGCAGCAGCAAGACCAGGGGTGTTGGTGACAGCACCCGACATAACCCCCACAAGAGCCTCGATTGATGTTTTGCCATCTTCAAAGAAGTATATGCCCAACACGATTGCTACATTGAGAACTATGCCCAACACGGCCAATCCGTTGAGTTTCATTCCTCCTTTCTTGAACGATGAAAAGAAACCTGGTCCAACTTGTAAACCAATGGAGAAAATAAATAGGATGAGGCCAAACTCACGAATAAAATGTAGCACATGGTGGTCAACGATATACCCAAAGTGTCCCATCAAGATGCCTACGAATAGCACGAACGTAACGCCGAGCGAAATGCCGAAAAATTTAAGTTTGCCCAAATATACACCGAGTGCAATAACAAAAGAATAGAGCACGATTGTGCTTGCTAATGATTCATTCCCCGGAAATAATAAGTTTTGTATCCAATCCATTGGAATATATAGTTTATTAGTTGTAAAATTGTATTGCAACAAAAATTGTTACAAAGGAGTTGCAAAGTTACGGCTTTTTGTTGAGAAAATTAGAGTATTGTTGGTTCGAATTTCAATTCAAATGAAAAATTTTGTGCCAACAACTTAAACAAAATATCCTCTCCGACGTTAATGGCAAACTTATGAAGGAAGTAAAATTGGAATTGCAACTAAGCTCTTAATCTAATGTAGTTGAAAAATATTTATCTAAGTCCTCGATTATTTGTTTCTTTTTTTCTTTGCTACTCCAATCGGAAAAATGCCAATTTACAGGAGTAGTCTCATCTGTTAATGAATTTATATCTATTGAGTATCTTTGGTTAATAGGAGCTTTTAAGCGGATAATTACTTTTTGTCCGTTTGGATTATTCATTACAACAACTGGATTTTCAGTTCCTAAATTCTCATAATCGGACATAATAAACCCCTTTTGCTCAAAATAATCAATTAACCATTTTATTTGCATAATAAAATCAAATGGGAATTTTTGTCTAAAGCCATCTTCCATACCTGCAAATATAACCATAACAACACCCAACCAAAGACTAATGCCTAAGAGGCAAAAAAAGAACATTATATATCCTTTAATAAGGAGAAAAACTAACAGAGCCAAATCTAATATAGCAATGATTGTAAATTTAATTTTCATGTTGTTTAATTATAAGCTTTATATGTGTTGACGCAAGTAAAATAAGAAACAAACATTGTGCCATTCTAAATAACGGACAACTGTTCGATAATGGACAGTTGTGAAATTGCTAAATTGTTGATATTTAGTGGTTAAAGTTTTTGGCACATGCTTTGATAATTATTGTGGCATAAATTTTATTACAAATCATTATGGACAGAGAAATATCAAAGGAAGTAAAATTGCGTGAGAGGTGGAGGCGTGTTTTGAAATACTCAATGGCGCTTGTTGGAGCAAGTGTATTTGTCATAGTAATTGTCTCGTTGATGAAAGACGATGTTGCTATTGATAGCTTGGAATTTTGCAAAGTGGAAACCGGGAATGTTGACGTTAGTATTAGTGCATCGGGAGTTTTGTCTCCTGTGTATGAACAAATAATAACAGCTCCGATAAATACTAAAATTATTGAGGTGTATGCTAAAACAGGTGATTTTGTAAAAGAGGGTTCTCCATTATTGATGCTTGATTTGCAATCGGCACAAACCAATTATAACAATATGGTTGATAAAGTAAAGATGAAAAGTTATGAATTGGAACAATTGCGATTAAGTAATAATACTTTTTTATCAGATATTAAAATGAAAATCAAAGTCGCCGATATGGAATATAATCGCATGTTGGTTGAAACAGGAAATGAAAAGTTTTTAGATAGTATTGGAAGTGGCACAACCGATAAAGTAAAAGAGGTGCAATTTATGTGCAAATCTAAAGAATTAGGGTTACAACAATTGCGAACTCAATATGAAAATGAAAGCAAAGAACGAGTCGCCGGATATAAGATCAAGGAGTTGGAATTATCTATATTAAAAAAGGAATTGAATGAGATGAAACGAACTCTCAATGATGCACAAATAAGAGCTCCACGTTCGGCAACCATCACATTTATTAGTAACCAAATCGGAGCACAGGTAGCACAAGGAAGTCAAGTTGCGATTATTGCTGATTTGAAACACTATAAGATAAATGGCGAGGTGTCAGAAATGTATGCCAATCGTGTTAGAGTAGGTAATGGAGTAAGAGTGCGAATAAATGGGAATGACTATAATGGATTAGTTAGTAATATTGAACCCACCGCCAAAAATGGAGTCGCTGGTTTTTCAGTTCAACTTGATAATGACTCATTGGCACTATTTCGTCCCGGATTGAAAACAGATGTTTATATTTCAGATGGAGTAAAAGAAAATGCAATGCGAATAAGGAATGCTTCGTTTTATAAAGAGCCCGGATCTTATATGTTATATGTGCGAAATGGCGATGAGTTGGAATTGCGACAGGTTGAACTTGGAGTGAGCAATTATGATTATGTTGAAGTTGTTAGAGGTTTACAAGTTGGAGAGCAAGTAGTGTTAAATGACATGAGACGCTATAACGCACCTAAATTGAAAATTAAAAATTAATTAAATAATAAAACAATCATTTTATGTTGAAAATTTATTTCAAACAAGCGATAGAATTGTTGAAGCAACACAAACTTTTCTCGGGTATATATATTTTCGGGACAGCTCTTGCTATTGCTTCAACAACAATCATCGCAGTGGTGGCATATTTAGATATTGCACCACTTTATCCCGATGAAAATCGTGAGAATGTGTATTATGTAAATCATTTATGTGTTAAAAAGAGGGACGAACGAGGTATGTCGATATCTGGTTATTCGATTAAAGCCGTAAATGAGTGGTTTTACTTGTTGAAAAACAAGAAAGAAGTATCGGCAGAATATGGATTTGTTGGTAGTGAGATGGTTAAAACGACAAAAGCAAAAGCCGAGTTATATGGTAGATATACCGACCCAGCTTTCTTTCGTGTGTATAATTTTAATTTTGTTGCAGGGCGTCCATTTTCTCAATCTGAATTTAATGGAAGAATGAAAAAAGCAGTAGTTTCAGATGTGTCGGCAAAGAAATTATTTGGTTCGGTTGATGGAGCAATTGGGAAACCGATTACGGTTAAAGGTAAAGAATATACAGTATGTGGAGTTTATGAGGAACCGAGCATGATTGTATCGCAAGCTTTTGCCGGAGTTGTATTGCCATATACAACAGCCGATGAATATGATACAGCCGATGCGATTTTTCCTTATCTTGGTAAATACAAATTTAGAATTCTTGTTGAAAACGATACACAGGCCGAAGCTTTGAGATATGAGATTGGGGAACTTATGCGTCAATTTAATTCGGTTAATACTGAGTTTGAAATATGGTTGGGAGATACTGGTTTGGAGACGGTCGTGATAGAGTCAAAAAGTTGGCCCGCGTTTTATAGTTCAACCGGTTGTAAAATTATGTTTGCCGTGATATTTATTTTATTATTGGTTCCGGCTTTGAATTTAAGTGGACTGATTTCGGGACGAATGAGCATGCGAAGCCTCGAACTTGGAGTGCGTAAATCATTTGGAGCAACCCGAGGTAAATTATTGAGGCAGGTAATGTGGGAAAACATGTTTCTAACGCTAATGGGAGGTGTTGTTGGCTTTATCTTATCGTGGGTGTTCATATATTGTTGCAAAGACTGGTTGTTTATGGTGATTGTGCCCGAATTGGAAGGAATGTCGGGAAACACAAATGTTAAACTTACAATTGAAATGATATTTGCACCATTGGTGTTTTTATTTTCATTCCTTGCATGCGTGGTTTTGAATGTGATGAGTGCATATATTCCGGCTCGAAATGCATTAAAACGACCTATTGTAGAATCATTAAACGCTAAAAATAATTGATTTATGATAAAAGTAATTATAAAAAACTTGTGGAGTCATCGCAAGGATAATGGGTGGATTTTTGTTGAACTTATAATAGTTTCAATAATATTATGGGTGTTGCTTGATGTGTCGGCAGTATATGTGTATAATGACACAATGCCATTAGGGTATCAAAGCAATCATCTATGTCGCATAGATTTGGTAGAATATGGTTCTTCAGAAGCTCAGTATAACGCAGAATACGACAATGTCGATTCCCGAAAAGAGCATGTAGATAGAATTGTGCGAAAGTTAAAAGCTCAAAAAGGGGTGGAGAACGTAACATATATGTTTACTTCATGGAATTTTATTAATTCAGAGTCAAATATGACGTATGACTATGACTTGGGAAATCAAGCTGTTGATACCATGGTGGAGCAGGTCGATGTAATTCGATTTATGCCAGGGAATAACTTCTTTGAAACATACGGAATGGAAGCTGTTGAAGGAAGTCCATCGGCCGAAGAATTGTCAAAAATGGATTATGGTTATAGTGATATTATTGTTACAGAGGATTATGCACGTAGATTTTTTGGCGATGAGAATGCTGTAGGGAAGAAACTCTATTTCGTAAATTGGAATAATGATACGATTTGGAGCCCGATAAAAGGGGTGCTTAAAGATGTAAGACATCAACAATTTCGTCCGGTAAATAGTTTGGTTTTTCGTCCTCAATATGATTCAAAAGAACCAGAGGTTACAATGGTTGTGAGATTGTCGCCCGATGTAGATGTGAAAGAGTTTGTAAAAAGCATTGAGGCATCTGACGATTATTATATTTCGGGTAATTATTATGTATTTGATGTGAGTTCATACAACGATATGATACGCCAAGTTGGTAGTGAATATGAAATATTTAATCGATTGACGTTTGTCCTAACGATATTCTTTATGATAAATGTTGGGCTTGGAATAATGGGTACATTTTGGTTGCAAACACGCAATCGCACACGAGATGCCGGTGTGATGCGTTCATTTGGAGCTACACGATGGGATATTAGAAAAATGTTGCTTGGAGAGGGGGCTGTATTATCCACAATAGCTGTTGCTATAGGCTGTGTGATTTATTACCATATCGCATTAGAATTTCCATTTTTGAGTAAAGCTTTCTCGATGAGATATGATGAGGGGTATAATATCATAGATTATTGGGTTACAAACTTTACCGAACATTTTATTATAATATCATTGTTGTGCTATGTTGTTGTGGTATTAACAGTGTCGGTAGGAATATATATACCAGCCCGAAAAATTAGTAATGTCAATCCTATTGATGCATTACGAGATGAGTAAATTAGTGAAAATATAAAAATATAAGAAATAAGATTATGAATACAATAATAAAACTTACAGGAGTAAATAAGATTTATCGCACAAAAGAAATAGAAACACAAGCATTGGATAATGTAAATCTTGAAATAGAGAAAGGTAGTTTTGTAAGTATAATGGGACCCTCGGGTTGTGGAAAATCAACATTGCTTAATATTATGGGGCTTTTGGATAATCCCTCAAGTGGTCAGATTGAGATTGCCGGAGTTGTTGCTGATAATATGAATGAAAAAGCTCTTGCATCGTTCCGAAACTCAACACTCGGTTTTGTTTTTCAAAGTTTTCATTTGATTAATTCATTGTCGGTAACCGACAACGTTATGCTACCATTGCTTTATCGAAACATGAAAGGAAAAGAACGCAATCGATTGGTTTCTGAGGCATTGGAAAAAGTGGGATTGAGTCATCGTATCAATCATCGACCATCGCAACTGTCGGGGGGACAATGTCAACGAGTGGCAATTGCAAGAGCGATAGTGGGAAGCCCGGAAATAATACTTGCCGATGAACCATGTGGTAATCTTGACTCTAAAATGAGTGCTGATATTATGGAATTATTGCAACGATTGAATAGAGAATTTGGCAAAACGGTTGTTATGGTTACTCATAATGAGGAACAAGCACGACAAACCGATCGTATAATAAGATTCTTCGACGGCCGTCAAGTTATTTGATAAATCAAAAACAATGCACAAATGAGAAAAGTTGTATTTATATTAGTTTGCGTATTTTGTTTTCAGTTGGGTGTCGCCACAACATGCCGACTCACATTGGAGGAAACAATATTGCGAGCACGTTCACATAGTGTTGAGGCTGCAGTGGCATTAAATGAATTGCGTGCGGCATATTGGGAATATCGCACATATCGAGCAAATTTGTTACCGGAGATAAATTTTAATACGGTATTGCCAAGCTATAATAAAACTTATAGTGCCTACCAACAGGTAGATGGAAGCTATACATTTGTGCGAAATAATAACTTGAGTATGACAGGTAATGTGTCGATAGAGCAAAATATATGGCTTACCGGTGGCAAAATTTCATTATCGACATCGCTCGATTATATGCAACAGTTAAATGGTGATAAAACCAAGCGATTTATGAGTGTGCCAATTGCATTGACTTTGACTCAACCGATATTTGGAGTGAATGATGTGAAATGGTCCCGAAAAATCGACCCATTGCGTTATCAAGAAGCAAAAGCATCGTTTATTTCCGAAACGGAAAATGTAGCTATTGTTGCGATAAACTATTTTTTTAATTTACTGCTTGCTCGGGAGAATGTAAATATATCGAAGCAGAATATTAATAATGCCGAACGACTATATGAGGTGGCAAAAGCAAAGAGGGAAATGGGAAAAATCAGTGAGAATGATTTATTGCAGCTGAAACTTAATTTGCTTAATGCACAGGCTGATTTGACGAATAATGAAAGTGCGATGAAAAGTGCGATGTTTAAGTTGTGCTCATTTATTGATTTGAATGGGGTCGATGAGGTTATTCCTGTTGTGCCTGATTCGATTCCCGATGTAGAACTGCAATATCAAGAAATATTGGATAAAGCTTTGGCAAATAACCCATTTGTTTTAAATACATCGCGACGTCGTCTTGAAGCTGATTATGAGGTAGCAAAAGCAAAAGGGAATATGAGGGAAATATCTTTGTATGCCCAAATTGGATTTACAGGAACCGACCAAACTTTTGCCGGTGCATATAATCCTCTTAAAGATAATCAAGTTGTTGAGGTCGGGGTTAAAATTCCTATACTCGATTGGGGTAAACGTAAAGGGAAGGTAAAGGTGGCTCAAAGCAATAAAGATGTTATTGAGAATAAACTGCGAAAAGAGTCGATGGATTTTAATCAAAATCTGTTTATCTTAACTGAACAGTTCAATAATCAACGTCAACAGTTGAAAATAGCACAAGAAGCCGATGAAATAGCTCAACGTCGTTATAATACCAATGTAGAAACTTTTATGCTGGGGAAATTAAGCACTCTTGATTTGAATGATGCACAATCGAGTAAAGACCAAGCTCGGCAAAAATGTATAAACGAATTGTTTTATTATTGGTATTACTATTATCAATTAAGAAGCATTACATTGTGGGATTTTGAACGAAATTGCAGTATTGATGCTGATTTTGATAAAATAATAGATATTTAATAACAAGAAAATGACTAAATTTGTCATCATATAGATAAAAGAACAATGATACTTGTAGTAGATGATGATTTAGGGATTCGCACTTCGTTGTCGTTGGTGTTGAAACGAAGTGGGTATGAGGTTAAAACAGTAGCTTCTCCGGTGGAGGCAATGTCGGTAGTGAGAACTGCGACCCCACAACTCATTTTGATGGATATGAACTTTACATTATCGACCGACGGAGTTGAGGGCTTGACGTTGCTTAAACAAGTTAAGATATTTCAACCCCAAGTGCCTGTTATTTTAATGACAGCATGGGGAAGTATTCAGCTTGCAGTTGATGGCATAAAAGCTGGTGCATTTGACTTTATTACAAAACCATGGGATAACTATTCGTTATTGCAACGAATAGAAACAGCCATTAAGCTATCTGAATCATCGCAGCCGAGTGAAACAAGTGTTTTTGACCGATGTGGGATAATAGGTCAGAGTCAACAGTTGACGTCAGTATTAAATACCGTAAAGCGTATATCGGCAACCGATGCGTCGGTATTGATAACCGGAGAAAGTGGAACAGGCAAAGAATTAATTGCCGAGGCAATTCATCGCAATAGTCAACGCTCTGAAAATGCTTTTGTGAAAGTTAATTTGGGTGGAATATCTCAAAGCTTGTTTGAAAGTGAAATGTTTGGTCATAAGAAAGGAGCATTTACCGGAGCCGTAAGTGATCGACAAGGCCGATTTGAAATAGCCAATAAGGGTACGATTTTTCTTGATGAAATAGGCGATTTGGATAAAAGCTGTCAAGTGAAACTATTGAGAGTATTGCAAGATCATACATACGAAGTGTTGGGCGATAGTCGCAATCGACGTTGTGATGTCAGGGTAATAAGTGCAACTAATGCCGACCTCCGTTCAATGGTTGATGAGGGAACATTTCGTGAGGATTTGTTTTATCGAATCAACTTAATCACATTGCATTTGCCACCCTTGAGAGAGCGTCCCGATGATATTCCGTTGTTGGTAAATCATTTTGTGCAACGAGTGTGTGAACAAACCGGATTAAAAGCTGTAACTGTTGATGATTCGGCTATGAATTATCTAAAAGGGTTGCATTATTCGGGAAATATTCGTGAATTAAAGAATTTGGTTGAACGCACATTGCTGGTGTGTGATAAATCGAAACTCACAGCCGATGATTTTAGAGCACATTATGGCATTGAGCCTATGTCTAAATCTAATACGCAACAAATGATGTCGGGTATGACATTAGATGATATGGAACGCCAAACGATAGTGAATGCCATTTCGCAGTATGACGGCAATATGACACATGTTGCATCTGCATTAGGTATTAGTCGGGGGGCATTATACCGACGAATGGAAAAATATGGAATTGAGAAATAATTAGTCCTACAATTCTAAAACGAAATAGTGAAGCGGGTAATGCCATCGTCATAGGTGTAGAGAGAGAAATTACATTTGTGTTTTAGGAGCACTTCTCGAATGAAAATAAGCCCAAGCCCCTCTCCATTGGGTTTTGTGGAGAAGAAAGGTGTAAAAAGCTTGTCGGCGATGTCAGAGGGAATGCCTTTGCCATTATCTGCAATAATTAAGCATGGAGGATTTGAACTTGTTGAAATGGAAATCTCACCATCGCTAACAATGCTTTCGGCAGCGTTTTTTATGATGTTAACAAGAACTTGTTCGAAAAGAGTCGTGTCAATATTAACCATTATATCCTCACTGCAAAGGTTAAGAGATAGGACTATATTTCGGGTCAAACAAATATTTTCCATAAATGCTTTGCATTTGCTTATACAGTTGTTGAGATTGATATATTCAGTTATAGGAGTTGGAATTTTTACAACATTCGCAAATCGAGTAATAAATTTACTTAATCCATAACATCGTTCAATGCATATAGACATGGCTTCAGAGACATCAATAGAAGAATCATTGGTTGATTTGATTTCATTAATTGAATCCAAAATAGAGGTAACACCGGTAACACTGTTGTTTACTTCATGAGCTATCATTCTAATAACTCTTTCGTAGGCTTTTTTCTCGGCAGACATAACCTCTTCTGTAAGACTTTCAATGAGAATAAAAGGACGTTGAAATCCTTGGTCAATGAACGATAATCGAGAGCAACGAAATATTTTTGCATTCCCAATTCTGATAGTTTCAGTCGTGCCTTGAGACAGTGCATTAATGCGTTTGGCAAGAGGTGTATCTATCGTATCAATATTTTTGTTTAGAACCTCTTGGTCGGATTTAAGTTCAAGGTGAGTTATTGCCGATTTATTAATGGAAGTAATTTTATTGTCAAAGTTTAGAATTATTACTCCCATTGGGGAATTGCTGATTATTAAATCGAGAAAATGGTTTTGTTCTCGCACTTTTAATCGCTCATTTTTAAGTTGTTGAATCATGCGATTGAATATCTCAATAATATGGTCGGTGTCTTTTTGTCCAACATGAGATAATCGATTACTGAAATCTTGAGCACGAAGTAAATCAAGACCGGTGTTTAGAGCATTAAGGGGCTTCATTACTTTAATGTAGAAGTAACATGAAAAGCCTATACATAAAATTAAGAAACCTTCGGCGAGATAAAAGACGGTATTGTTGATTTGTGAGGATATGATAATTAGCCCTATCGCAGTGGCGATGAGTAATGCCGTAAGCAGAGTGAATAAAATGCGAAGTCTCATAGTTATATGAGGTTTAGAATTTCTCCGGGGTGGTTTATGATGTTGTCAGCGTAGTGGTTGCGAAGTTCGTTAATGGAACGGAATCCCCAGGTTACTCCTGCCGATTCAACACCGGCACGTCGAGCAGTGTCCATATCCACTCCTGAATCGCCGATGTATAAAACTTCATCTTTTGGGGTGGGTGATTTGAGAAGTATGTCGAAAACGATTGAAGGATCGGGCTTTACTTGGTAACCCTCTTTGTGTCCTTCGATTGCTACCCAATTTTCGTTGGGGAAATAGTGATTGATAAGACGCACTACTGCTTCATGATATTTGTTTGATGCAACTGCGAGTTTGATGCCTCGTTGGCTTAATGCTTTGAGTAGCTCAGGAATGCCTTGGTAGGGCTTAGAATGAATAGTGTCGTGGGTGTTGTAATATTCAATGAAATGAGAGCGAAGCTTTTCGATGTTTTCGGCAGAACGAGCCTCAGTTGGGAGTACACGCTCGAGTAGTTTGGTAACACCATTCCCTACATATAGAGGATATGATGATATGTTATGAGTAGGGAATCCACATTGGTATAGGGCAAAGTTGGCAGCTTCGCCAAGGTCGTTGATGGTGTTGAGAAGTGTCCCATCGAGGTCGAAAATCACTAAAGACTTCATTTGAATTGAAAATTGAAGGTTGTAAATTTAGAATGGGTATCCAACGGAGAAGTGGAATGATGCATCACGATTCCAATTAGGGTGAATGAGTGGCCAACGTTCTTGGTTCATGGCAGGGTTGTAGGCTTTCATACCAAGGTCGAAACGGAGAATGAAAAATGAGAAATCTAAACGAATTCCGGCTCCGTATGCCAACGCTATTTGTTTGTAAAATTCATTAAACTTAAACACTCCACCGGGTTGGTTTTCGTAGTCGCGAATAGTCCAAATGTTACCACCGTCAATAAATAAGCCGGCTTCAATAACCCAGAACAGTTTGGCTCGATATTCGAGGTTTAGGTCAAGTCGAATGTCGCCACATTGGTTGATAAAGTTATCCATTGAATTGCGAGAATCGTAGCTGCCGGGTCCGAGAGTTCTCACTCCCCAACCTCTCACACTGTTTGCCCCTCCGGCATAGAAACGTTTTTCAAACGGAAGAACTTTAGAGTTGCCGTATGGCACACCTACACCTAATCCTGCATGGAACGCAAACGAATGTCGGGGATTGAGGTTGAGGTTTAATGTGTAGTCGAAGTCGGTTTTGAAATATTGTGAATATTGAGTGCCAAATACTTTATAAACACCATCTTCGCGTTCTTGACATGCAAGATTTGATATGGCATAAAGTAGGTTGCCCGCAATTTCGGAAGATGTGCGAAGTGTATATACCGATTTTTGAAGGTAGTTGCGTTGGAAAGTTGCAGATGATGGGGTGCGTTTGTTGGTTAGGTAGTAAGAATAACCCATTTTCATGATGAAGTGGTCTTCGTAGCTATATCTAAGAATGGGGTTTGTGATTTGATCAACAAAATTCAGGGTGCTGTTGGGGAGATAAACGTAGTTTATGTCTATGAGGTCAAATGTGCTACGCTCAGTATTGCGACGGTCGCCCCAAATAAATTTCCATGCACCGCCGGCGATGATGCGAGTGTATTCGGGGCGTTCTTGGTAGTTAAGAGATAGAGCAAATTCGGTTGAAGCGTTCATGCGTCGTTTGAAAGATTTTGACAGGAATGGACTCATGAATTTTGGGAATTTTATACCTACTTCTCCGGCAAATTCAGTGTAGCGATCATTAATAAGCCCTTCGAGGTCGCCCGACAAACTTTCGTATGCCATACGAAATTTGGTGGTTAACACCTCAGACCCCTTTGCTAAATTACGATGCTTATATGTTGCTCCAACTCCAAAGCCTAAATCGCCTTCAGAGTTTGTTCCTTCTAATTCGAGTGTTATACCTTGATTTTTTGTTCGGGAAAGAAGAATATATACATCAAGCCATTGTTGTCCCATTGATTCTCCTATAGGGATAGTCTCGATGTTTATATATTTGAGGATTTCAAGGCGAGATAGGGCTTCGAATGTTCGGTCGATTGCATTTGAGTTATATGGACGCATTGGTGTGATAAAACATTTTTCTTCAAGAGCCTTAGGACTTAAATAATGATCCTTGCCATATATAACTTTAATGCCTTTGTAGGTAGCTGTATCGGATATTTCGGATATAGCCGAATTATCGCCTTTCATTGGTTGATAATTAGTTACAAAATATACGTTTCGAATCAAATATTGTTCGTGCTCTCCAATAATTGTTGCAGTGTCGCGTTTAGTTTTTGGTGGGTTGATTGTCATTGTTAAATCAACGTTTTTTGACCCGGCAACGGTGTCGGCAAGATATGTGATGTATTCTTTTGAAAAGTTATAATATCCTCGATTTCGTAGTTGTTGAGAAATTGTAGTTCGATTCTCGTCGAGGTTGTTTCGGTCGAGAAGGTCTCCGGGTTTCATTGCAAATCGAGCAGAGTCGCGTAACACAATGTTGCTAATAGCAGAGTCGGGGATAATGTAGGTAACCGATGCAACTTTGTGGGGCTCTCCGGCATGGATTGTGTAGTCCACGTTTATTTTTTTCTTTTTAGCTCTGATTATGGTATCGACACTCACTGTTGCATCAAGGAAACCTTTGTTAATCATCGCTAATTTTAGCTGATTGGCAGAGATGTCAGTGAGCTGTTGGTCGTATATCACAGGTGCTTGCCCTAAATCGCGAAACCAACGATTATACCATTTCGTGGAGTCGTTACCCGAAAGATTATATGTAGCAAGTTGTAATTTTAAGAAACCCAATACTTTGTGATTAGGTGTTTGTCGGAGATAATTCTTGAGCTCCGACGATGAGATGTTTTTGGATTCATCATTTGCGTCGATAATCTTAATCGACACATTATCTACTAAATATTTGCCGTCGGGAACATGTTTAGTTGAGCTGCAACTCCACAAAAGAATCGCAACCACACAAGTGATGATGTATTTGAAATAAGAATAAAATCTCATCAAATGCCTATTTACAACCACAAAGGTAGTGTAATTTTACCGATTGCGAAAAATCATTGAGATATATTTGCTAATTTTGCAATACTAAAAGAAAGTGCATTATGCAAAAAAAGAAAAAAATCATACGAGCGACAACTGTGCCAACTTCGCTTGAAACATTTTGTAAAGACCAACTTCGAGAGTTGAACAAGAAATATGAGGTAGTGGCAGTCTCATCTCCATTGCCTGAATTGGAGGTCGTGAAGCAGCGTGAGGGGGTGAGGACTGTTGGGGTAAAAATGGAACGACATATTTCGATAAAGGCCGATTTGAAATCGTTGTGGCAAATGTATCGTTTGTTTCGTTGTGAGCGTCCATGGTTGGTGCACAGTATGACCCCTAAAGCAGGATTAATATGTATGGTGGCGGCGTGGTTGGTACGAGTGCCAAGGCGTGTTCACACATTTACCGGATTGGTGTGGCCAACGGCTACAGGGTTAAGCCGTGTGATATTGAAAACGACCGATAGAATTTTGTGTGCGTGTGCAACTCATATAATCCCGGAGGGAAATGGCGTTAAAAATGATTTATTGAATGGAGGAATCACACGCAAATCAATGAGAGTGCTTGCTAATGGCAATGTGAGAGGAATTGATTTAGACCATTATAACCGTACTGATTTTGTAGAAAACGAAGCGAAAAAGATAAAAAAAGGGAATATGACCACTTTTGTATTTATAGGTAGATTGGTGCGAGATAAAGGAATTCATGAACTTGTTGATGCGTTTGTTAAATTAAACAAGAAATATCCCGACACTCGATTGTTGCTCGTTGGACGAATGGAACCGGAATTAGACCCTTTATCAAAGTCTACACAACAAATTATAGAAACTCATCAATTTATTGATGCAGTAGGTGCACAAAACGATGTGCGTCCATGGTTGGCTGCTTCTGATGTATTCGTGTTCCCGAGTTATCGTGAGGGATTTCCAAATGTAGTGATTGAAGCCGGAGCAATGGGATTACCGTCGATAGTGTCGGATATCAATGGTAGCAATGAGATTATTTTGCCGGGCGAAAATGGAATAATTGTGCCTCCTCGCAATGTCGATGCTCTTTATAACGCAATGGTTGATATGCTTGAAAATATTGAACAAAGAGTGCGAATGGCAGGGAAAGCTCGTGAATTAATAAGCTCTCGGTATGATTGCCACATTGTACGACGTGCGTTGTATGATTTTTATGATTCACTTGAGGTAAAATAATCTAAAATGTTGCCTATCATTGGCGAAATCACTAACTTTGCATTGTGGGACGATTATTATCAATAGACTATGGACGAAAGCGTTGCGGCATTGCTGTAACTGACACATTGTGTATTGTGGCAAATGGATTGACTACGATTCCTACACACACGTTGGTAGATTTTATAAAGAAATATGTGGCAACAGAGCCTGTCGATAAAATCATAGTGGGACACCCCACAACAATGCGTGGCGAAGAATCGGAGTCGATGAAATATATCACTCCGGGTATCAATCGTTTGCGAAAGGAATTGCCTGACATTCCTATAGAATTTTGGGACGAGCGTTTTACCTCGGTGATTGCTCATCGCTCAATGCTTGATGGGGGAATGAAAAAGATGGCTCGACGCGACAAAGCTATTGTTGATGAAATATCGGCTACGATAATACTAAATGATTATTTGCAAAGTAAAACATATAATACATGAAATTACCAGTATATTTATATGGACACCCGGTGCTCCGTAAAGTTTCGGAAGATATAACTCCCGATTATCCCGATTTGAAAAAACTTCTTGATGATATGTATGAAACTATGTACGCATCAGAGGGAGTGGGGTTGGCAGCACCACAAATCGGGCGTAATGATCGTATCGTGGTGATAGATGCAGATCCTGTAGCTGAAAATTTTCCTGAATGTGCCGGTCGAAAACTCACTCTGATAAATCCCGAAATAGAAGTTTTGGAGGGAGAGATGGTTACTCGAGGAGAAGGCTGCTTGAGTTTGCCCGGATTGTCGGAAAACGTGAATCGTGTAGAGCATATTCGTCTTCGTTGGGTTGATGAAAATTTCCAAACACACGAAGAAGTGATGAGTGGATTCCTTGCTCGTATTGTGCAACATGAATGTGATCACCTTGAAGGGAAACTATATATCGACCATGTGTCGTTGATTCGCAAGCAACTCATTCGAGGGAAACTCAATAACATTATTGAGGGAAAGATTCGTTGCGATTATCAAGTGCGTTATGCACCCAAGAAAAGAAAGTAATAAGTATTAATCATCTACCATAAAAATATGGCTGACGACAAAAAAGTAATATTCTCAATGGTGGGAGTGAGCAAGATTTATCCTCCCCAAAAACAAGTGTTGAAAAATATTTACCTATCGTTTTTCTATGGTGCGAAAATCGGTATCATAGGTCTTAATGGTTCGGGTAAATCTTCATTGTTGAAAATAATTGCCGGAATTGATAAAAGTTATCAAGGCGAAGTGGTGTTCTCGCCCGGATATTCAGTGGGATATCTTGAACAAGAACCACAACTCGATGCCGATAAAACAGTAATCGAGGTGGTGCGAGAAGGTGTGCAACCAATCATGGATTTGCTTGCTGAGTTTGATCAAGTGAATGCTGCATTTTGCGACCCCGATGTGCTTGAAGACCCCGACAAAATGGACGCTTTGATTGCACGTCAAGCAGAGTTGCAAGATAAACTTGATGCAGCCGATGCTTGGAATATTGATAGCAAACTTGAACGTGCTATGGACGCTCTTCAATGTCCTCCCGATGACCAAACAATAGGAACATTATCGGGTGGAGAACGTCGTCGTGTAGCTCTTTGCCGTTTGCTGTTGCAGCAACCCGATGTGTTGTTGCTTGATGAGCCTACCAACCACCTTGATGCTGAATCAATTGATTGGCTTGAACAACACTTGCAACAATATCCCGGTACGGTAATTGCTATTACTCACGACCGTTACTTCCTTGACCATGTAGCAGGTTGGATTCTTGAACTTGACAGAGGCGAGGGAATACCCTGGAAAGGAAACTATTCATCTTGGCTCGACCAAAAAACTAAACGAATGGCTCAAGAAGAAAAACAAGCGAGCAAACGTCGTAAAACTCTTGAACGAGAACTTGAATGGGTGCGTATGGCTCCTAAAGCACGTCAGGCAAAAGGTAAAGCTCGTCTTTCTTCTTATGACCGCTTGTTGAATGAAGACCAAAAAGAAAGAGAAGAGCGTCTTGAAATATTTATCCCCAATGGACCTCGCCTTGGAAATAAAGTAATCGAGGCATCTTCATTGGCAAAGGCTTTCGGCAAGAAACAATTATTCAAAGACCTTAACTTCTCGTTGCCACCCAATGGTATTGTTGGGGTAATCGGACCAAACGGAGCCGGAAAAACAACTTTGTTCCGCCTCATTATGGGACAAGAAAAGCCCGATGCAGGCACGTTTGATGTGGGCGAAACTGTAAAGATTGCCTATGTGGATCAAACTCACCATGATTTATTGCCCGAAAAATCGGTCTATGAAGTGATTTCGCAAGGAGTGGAATCGTTCCGAATGGGAGGTCGTGATGTAAATGCACGTGCATATCTTTCTAAATTCAACTTTTCAGGAGCTGACCAAGAAAAGAAAATAGGAGTACTTTCGGGTGGTGAGCGAAATCGTTTGCACCTTGCAATGGCATTGAAAGAGGAAGGTAATGTATTGCTTCTCGACGAACCTACCAACGACATTGACGTAAACACACTTCGTGCTCTTGAAGAAGGTCTTGAAGACTTTGCCGGTTGTGCTGTTGTTGTGAGCCACGACCGTTGGTTCCTTGACCGAATTTGTACTCACATTCTTTCGTTTGAAGGTGATGGCGAAGTAGTTTATTATGAGGGATCTTACTCAGATTATGAGGAATTTAAGAAAGCTCATAATGGAGGAAAAGAGTTGCCTCGCCGTCGCTATCGTAAATTAATGGAATAGGATATTGCCATAATAATTACAAAGCACAAAAACGCTGATTTATAAATCGGCGTTTTTTTATGTGTTTATACTATTTGATTTAATAATTGTTTCTAATGATTAAAATGTGTTAATTAAGCTATGACTATGGCAGATTTTGTAAAACATGTTAAAAGTGAATTTGTGTATTAAAAAATAAACATCTACTTTTGCTATGATAAAACACCTAATAGCTAAACCCTTAGGCTGATTAATTATTTTACGCATAAATTTAAGGACTAAGGAAAGGCAAGATTCACTTAAGGCGTTGTGAAATGCGAAAAATGAATTTTAGGTGTAGTAAAATGTAAGTATGATATAATATCTACACTTAAAGTTGCTATAAAACAGCTATCTTTAGAATCACAAATCATGCCTTATGGCTTTAGTCCAGCAGTCCCCTGATAGAAGGGGGCTACCGGACATTTTTTTTATAGCAGGTATAGCTAAGAAAGATTTGACGAGTTCTCGTGTGAGATCTTAGTCTCTTGAGGTTTTACAAGTGTGATGTTTTAATATGATTTCTACTTCCCTTTTTAGGTATGGGAGGTTGATGAGATAGTAGTGATGATTATTGGGGTGAAAAACCGCGAGGCGATTTTGGCTGACGATAATGTTGTATTTCTTTTCAAGAATATATCTATACATGCTCACTTGCAAAGCATAATGATAATATGTGGTGTCGGCAAGGTGTGAAACAGGAGGTAAGGCTGTTTTGTGCCAAGGATTTTCGATTTCGACAATGCCATTCTTAACGAGTTTTTCACTCCGTTTCCAGTCATAAATGGTAAATACTCCATCTTTGCATTCAAGGAAGTCGAGTGTGCCGGCAATGCCATATTCTTCGTAGAATATTCTCCATTCGGTGCGATAGGGGTAAAGTGTATGCTCTTTAGTGAATTGAAGGAAAAGGTCAAATGTTTCGTCGCTTTGGCTTGTTATTCCCATATAAAATTTCTCGATTTTATCGTGCATGGCGGTGCCGAGCTCGCATGCACGTTGTACCTTTGCTACCCATTGTGCCTTTAGCAGTTCAGGAGTGATTCCCAACTGAGGAGCTTTGCGTGCTGCCCAATAATCGGCATCAAATTTTGGGAAACAATCTTCAATAAGTGTAGTTACTGAGATAAATTCTTTGCCATCGACGCTATATTTATGCTCTTTTTTATTGAATTGAATTAGTTTGTCTCTATCGTGGGCATTAATTATGTTGTAGTCTTGTGCCATATTTTGTGATTTTTTTACAAAGATAATGAATAGTAAGAAATCAAGTGGGGATAAAATATAGATAATTTGTAATTTTGCATTTATGAAATCAGATGTATTTGAAAGTATTGATAGTTCGCTACAAAAGTATATTCAGGAGGAGATTATACCTCGTTATGATGATTTTGATGCCGGACATCAACGAGACCATGTGTTGACGGTAATTAAGCAAAGCATGGAGTTGGCTCAATATTATGATGTTGATATAAATATGGTGTATGTTGTGGCTGCTTATCATGATGTAGGGTTGGTTGCCGGGCGAGAGCGGCATCATATAGTGTCGGGCGAAATAGTTCAAGCCGAAGTGCAATTACGACAATGGTTTGATGAAGAACAAATTCATGTTATGGCTCAAGCGGTTGAGGACCATCGTGCGTCAAGCAGCAAAGAACCACGCACGATATATGGTAAAATTGTAGCTGAAGCTGATAGGGTTATAGATCCAACGTTAATAGTGCGTCGCACTATTCAATATGGGCAGGCTCATTATCCACAATTTGGTAAGGAGGAGCATTATGCTCGTTTTGTGGAGCATATAATGGAAAAATATGCCAAGGGTGGTTATCTTAAATTGTGGATTCCGGAATCGCCCAATGCACATCGGTTGTGTGAGTTTCAGCAACGAATAAAAGACCTAAAAGAACTGCGTTTGCTTTTTGAAAAAGAATGGCAGTTGTTGGCTACCATTCCTTGAGATTTGTTATTATTACCATTCGTAGCTTACTGATACCGACTCAACTTGTGTGTTGGCTATTGGAGGAGATAGTTTTTCGATTTTGATTTTCCCTCCTTCGATTAATGGAAATCTATTTAACAAGGCAAGTTTTATTCGTTCAATCACATTTTCAATTAAGTGTGATGGTGTTTGCATTGTGGTTTTAATTATGTCGATAGCCTCGGCATAGTTAAGCGTGCCTGTTAAATTATCGTTTACCATTGCTCGAGATATTGGGTAGTATAGTTTTATACTAACGTCGAAATTATTACCTATACGATTTTCTTGTTCAAGAACTCCATGGTAGGCATAAACGCGAAGTTTTTTTATTTCAATGCTTCCTCGTGGCATATTATTGAGTCGATTAAATTAGTTGTTTATTTGATTATTTGCGTTTAGACTTGGATTTTTTGCCACGTCCTTTAGACTTGGGGTTGTTGATTGCTTGTGCTACGGACACCTTTTTGCCTAAAACGTCTTCGTTACGACGTGGGTGTCGTTCATCAACTATGGCGAAGTCAATTTGCTTGCGGTCGAGGTTTGCTCGAGCAACTTGAATGGTAATCCTGTCGCCAAGTCGATAGCGAGTATTTGTGTGACGACCTATTATGCAGTAATTTTTTTCGTCAAATTCATAATAGTCGTCGGTAAGGTCGCGAATAGGGACCATGCCTTCGCATTTATTGTCATCAAGTTCTACATATAATCCCCATTCGGTAACGCCCGAAATTACTCCGTCATAAACTTCTCCGAGGTGGTCGGCAAGAAATTCAACTTGCTTGTATTTGATTGAAGCTCTTTCGGCATTGGCTGCGAGTTGCTCCATGCTTGATGAGTGTTTGCATTGGTCTTCGAGTTTGTCAACGTTAACGCTACGACCTCCATTGAGATATTTGTCGAGAAGTCGATGCACCATCATGTCGGGATAACGACGAATCGGAGATGTGAAATGGGTATAATATTCAAATCCCAATCCATAGTGTCCAACGTTTACAGTGGTGTATATCGCTTTTGCCATAGAACGAATGGCAAGAGTGGATAGGAAGTTCTCTTCTCCTTTACCTTTCAAATCCTTTAACATGCGATTGATAGAGCGATTTACTTCGCGAGCCGAACCGGAATCTTTGATTTTATAACCAAATACTCGTGATTGTTTGGCTAATTCAGTGAGCTTTTCGGGGTCGGGTTCATCGTGTACGCGATATACAAATGCTTTAGCTTTCCTTTTGCCGGCTACACAACCTATTTCACGAGCTACAGTTTTGTTGGCGAGTAGCATGAACTCTTCAATGAGTTTGTTGGCATCTTTTGATTCTTTGAAGAATACTCCTATAGGGTGTCCGGTTTCGTCGATGTCAAAACGCACTTCGCAACGGTCAAATTCTACCGACCCATTTTCGTAGCGTTCTTTGCGAAGGATTTTTGCGAGACGGTCGAGGGTTAGTATTTCTTGGGAATATTCTCCATGTCCTAACTCGATGATTCCTTGAGCCTCCTCGTATGTAAATCTACGATTACTTTCGATTACCGTACGTGCTATTTTGTGGTTGATTACTTGTGCATTATCGTCCATTTCAAATATGCATGAGAATGCAAGTTTTTCTTCGTTTGGTCGCAATGAGCAAATGCCGTTGCAAAGGTGCTCGGGCAACATTGGAACAACTCGATCAACAAGATATACTGATGTTGCTCGATTCTCGGCTTCGCGATCAATGATTGAGCCGGGTTTTACATAGTGAGTTACATCGGCAATATGGACTCCAATTTCATAATTGCCGTTTGGTAGGCGAGTTATGGATAGTGCATCATCAAAGTCTTTAGCGTCGCGTGGGTCAATGGTGAATGTCGTGGCTTTTCTCATGTCGAGTCGAGATGCAATGACTTCGGGAGTAATGCCGGCGTCGATTTTGTCGGCTGCACGTTCTACGGCTTCGGGGTATTTATATGGGAGTCCATACTCGGCAAGAATGGCATGTATCTCAGCGTTATTTTCCCCATGACGTCCAAGAATATCGACTACTTCTCCATTTGGATTTTTGCAATCGTCGGTCCAATGAGTGATGCGAACAACGGCTTTATCTCCTGTTTTGCCATTTTTAAGTTTGGCTTTTGGGATAAAAATGTCAACAGCAAGAAATTTAGAATCAGTGAGTAGATAACCATAATGTTTTTCTACTTTTAGCTGTCCGATAAATACTTGGTCTTTTTTTTCGATGATTTCAACAACTTCAGCTTCGGGTTCAACTCCACGACGATGTGCGGCAATGCTTACTTTTACTTTGTCGCCATTGAGAGCATGCATAGAGTTGCGTTCGGCAACGAAAAATGCTTCGTCTTCGTTGTCGATTATCACGCTGTTTTTGCCGTTGCTGCGACGAATAAAAGTGCCGGTGGCAAAGCTGGTTTGCATAGGAGATTTGTATTTGCCCGGAGTGGTCTCGATTAGTTCTCCATCAAACGCCATTTCGGCAAGAGTTAGGGCTACTGCACGCTGCTGTTTTGGAGTTGAGGCTCCAATAGCATGTGATACTTGTTTATAATTGAATGTCTTGTTCTTTTGTTGACCTATGTATTCTTTTACAAGTAAAGCTAATTTTGCTGAATTATTTTTCTTTGAAGATTGAGCCATAATAATTTGGTAGTTTAATTGGTTAACAAAAAAACGCACCATTGAGTTGGCACGCTTTTTTATAATGTTTGTTACGCGTCAATGTTGGCGTAATTGGCGTTCGCTTCAATAAAGTCGCGACGCGGGGCTACATCTTCGCCCATGAGCATTGAGAAAATGCGGTCGGCTTCGGCAGCATCGCTGATGTTAACCTGTTTCAACATGCGTTGCTCGGGATCCATTGTTGTGTCGCGAAGTTCCTCCGCACTCATTTCTCCAAGACCTTTATAGCGTTGCACTTTTGTTTTTTCTCCGTGACGGGCAATGAATTGTTGTACTTGAATGTCGTTCCAACAATATTCTTCAACTTTGCCACGCGAACATTTATACAATGGAGGTGTGGCGAGATAGAGATACCCATTTTCGATAATTGGACGCATGCGACGGAAGAAGAATGTCATCAACAATGTTGCAATGTGGCTACCATCGACGTCGGCATCGGTCATGATGAT
>CAJGDJ010000008.1 GCA_904502025.1 uncultured Muribaculaceae bacterium | reverse complement strand
GCTCTTTTGGTCGAGGAATGTATAAGCGTAACGCACAGCACGACGCAAAATGCGGCGAATCACATAACCGGCTTTTGCGTTGCTTGGAAGTTGCGAATCGGCAATAGAGAACGAAATTGTACGCACGTGGTCGGCAATAACACGCATTGCAATATCAACCTTTTCGTTTTCGCCATATTTTTTACCCGAAAGTTCAGCGATTTTGCTGATAAGTGGAGTAAATACGTCGGTATCATAGTTTGAAGTCTTGCCTTGGAGAGCCATACAAAGACGTTCAAAGCCCATACCGGTGTCAATAACTTTTGCAGGGAGTGATTCAAGTGAACCATCAGCCTTGCGGTTATATTGCATGAACACGAGGTTCCAAATTTCGATTACCTGTGGGTGGTCGTGGTTCACAAGGTCGCGACCATCGATTTCGGCACGCTCAGCCTCACTACGAAGGTCGATGTGAATTTCAGAGCAAGGACCACAAGGACCTGTATCGCCCATTTCCCAGAAGTTATCTTTTTTATTACCGTTAATGATGTGGTCGGCAGGAAGATGTTTTTCCCAAATTGAAGCAGCTTCATCATCGCGAGAGAGGTTTTCTTCTTTTGAACCTTCAAACACTGTTGCATAAAGTCGACGTGGGTCAAGTTTCAACACATCAACAAGATATTCCCAAGCCCAATCGATTGCTTCTTGTTTGAAGTAATCGCCAAACGACCAGTTACCAAGCATTTCAAACATAGTGTGGTGGTAGGTATCCATACCCACCTCTTCAAGGTCGTTATGTTTTCCACTCACACGAAGACATTTTTGTGAGTCAGCAACACGTTTATACTTTGCCGCGACGTTACCAAGAATAATATCCTTAAACTGGTTCATACCCGCATTGGTAAACATCAATGTGGGGTCATCTTTGATAACCATCGGAGCAGATGGAACAATTTGGTGTTCCTTGCTACGGAAAAAGTCCTTAAAAGACTCGCGTATTTCCTTTGCTGTGAGCATTTTAATTATGATTTTATATTTTAGTTTATATTATTTTTCTAACAACTTGCAAAATTACAAAAAAAATGAGAACTGAGCAATAGCAAATTAACAAGCACACCCCAATGGATTGATTAGTACAAAATCATGAGATAGCCCTATTTAGCCATGCCTTGAAAAATATAGATTTAGTTCAAATGCAAAAAGCAAACACAACCCGGAGGGTTGATTAGTACATAGCCGTGGTATAGCCCCCTTTGGGGGATATGCCCGGTCTGGAGATGAATTTGCGTAGAATCTGAAAGATTCATTAATTTAATCAAACTAAATTCATTTTGGAAAATAAGGTTCATCGGGCGAAACACCCATTTCAATTAACCATTGTCGATATTCATCAATAAATGATATTGTTTGATGATGTTCTTTTTGATTGATTATATATTGCTTAATAACTTGTATATCATTTATTGAATATGTAAAAGCCCCATAGCCCTCTTGCCAACCATTCCATTTTGGGAAATGACTGTTTGTTTTTAACAAATAGCTTGATTCGCGTTTTATTGCCTTAATAAAATTAGAGACTGATATTGTTGCGGGAATATCAACCAAAATGTGTATATGGTCAGGCATACCATTAATTCGATATAAATGGCCTTCGTTTTTCTTGATAATGTGATGTATTATTGAATACAATTCACGTTCGTATTCAATTGGTATTGTCTTTTCCCTTTTATTTGTGGCAAAAACGATGTGATATGTAAATTTATAGAAACTCATGTTTTTTTGCTCTTCAACAATAATAAGGATTAATATTAAATAATCAATAATTTATTGGAATAATGAATCTTTCAGATTCTAATCAAATATTACACCTATTCCGGGCATATCCCCTACGGGGCTATACCACGGCTATATACTAATCAACCCTTCGGGTTGCGATTGCTATTGCAATTTATAACCTTTCTATTCGCTCCCATTTTAAGAATATACCAAGTTACAACCTAATCTACCTTATGGGTTGCGTTTGCATTAGATATACCTCCTATCTATTCGCTAGGATACAACCTACAACAGACAAAACAATCCAAGTTATGTTTCTACTATCTTAATCACTCAATCATTTCGAGGAATTGACCCTCGTTGATTATTGTAATACCAAGAGAGTTGGCTTTTTCGAGTTTTGATGGGCCCATGTTTTCGCCGGCAAGTATATAGTCGGTTTTCTTTGAGATTGAACCTACGTTTTTGCCACCGTGCTTCTCGATCAATGCCTTATATTCATCACGTGAATGGTGTGTGAATGTTCCACTAATTACTATTGATTTTCCTTGCAATTTATCGCTACGACCTTCGGTTACATCTTCGGCTATTGCAAATTGAAGTCCGGCTTCACGAAGTCGCTCAACTATTTCACGATTTTGAGCAACTGAGAAATATTCAATGATACTTTCGGCTATACGAGCACCGACATCTTCTATTTGTATCAACTCATCGGCTGTCATAGCCATCAATCTATCAATATCCCCCACTGTGCGAGCAATCTTCTTGGCTGTCGTTTCGCCTACGTATGGAATTGATAACGCAAACAATACACGCTCAAATGGCACCGACTTTGACGCATTCAACCCCTCCAATATGCGATTGGCACTTCGATTGGCAAAACGATCGAGCACTACAAGCTGTTCATGTTGCAAATCATATAGGTCGGCAATGTTTTTTATTAATCCTTGATTAAACATCAGTTCGGCAGTTTCCTCTCCTATTCCATCAATGTTCATCATACGACGACCTACGAAATGTTCTACTCGACCAATAACTTGAGGTTCACACGCATATTTATTAGGGCACACCCATGCAGCCTCCCCCTCAACACGTTCCAATGGCGTTCCACATGCAGGGCAATGAGTTACAAACGCAATAGGCTGCGTTACTTCTTCACGAGCCGAAATATCCACTCCTGTAATTTTGGGAATAATTTCACCACCTTTTTCCACATACACCATATCATTGTCATGAATGTCAAGTTGGCGAATAATATCTTCATTGTGTAGCGATGCTCGTTTTACGATTGTTCCGGAAAGCAACACCGGTTCAAGATTTGCCACAGGAGTAATAACACCTGTACGACCCACCTCAAACGACACATATTTCAACTGTGTTAATCCTCTTTCGGCTTGAAACTTATAGGCGATAGCCCATCGAGGAGATTTTGCAGTAAAACCAAGATTTAACTGTTGGCGAAGTAAATTTACCTTAAACACGAGTCCGTCGGTAGCAACCGGTAATTCCTTGCGTGCTTCGTCCCAATGGTTGATAAACGCATCTACTTGCTCTATCGTATCGAGGCGAGTCATCACATCTGACACCTTAAAGCCCCATTCGCGAGCTTTAACCATATTATCATAATGATTTTCGCATGGCAGATTTTCGCCAAGCATATAATAAAAATAGGCATCAAGTCCTCGGCGTGCCACTTCTGCTGAATTTTGCATCTTTAATGTCCCCGATGCTGCATTACGAGGATTGGCAAATAGAGGTTCTTCATTTTTAGCACGCTCCTCATTCAATCGATCAAATGCAGTCCATGGCAAAACGATTTCGCCACGAATTTCAAACATTTCAGGATAACCATCGCCCGCAAGCTGCAAAGGAATACTAAGAATCGTCTTTACGTTATCGGTTACTACATCTCCTTTTTCGCCATCACCACGAGTTACAGCTCGTACCAATCGACCATTTTCATAAATTAGCGAGATACTTGTGCCATCAAACTTCATTTCCCCTACGATCGAAAATTCCTCGCCCATCAACTGTTGGCGAGTGCGACGCATAAAATCATCAACCTCCGAAACCGAATAGGTATTACCTAATGACAACATGGGGTGAATATGTGCCACTTGTGTAAAACCTTTTGTCAAATCGCTACCCACACGATGTGTGGGCGACAATGGGTCATCGTATTGTGGGAAATTGCGTTCCAACAATTCAAGCTCTTTCATGAGCATGTCAAAATCTTTATCACTAATCTGTGGTGAATTTAGCACATAATAATTATAATTATGACGATTCAACTCCTCGCGCAATGAGTCTATCCGATTTTTTATAGGGTCCATATTTTACAAATTTTCTTTTATGCAAAAATAACGAAACAATCGTAATCACACAACATTTATAAATTCGTTTTACACAAAAATCAACAGCCGGCTCTCGCGAGTGGGCTGTCAACCAATACATACTTACTTATGAAAAAACTTTTCTTCTGCTACTCATTACAAAAACAATCAATATACTATTTTGTTCAGTATAACAAAGAAATCCTCGCCGATTTTTATCAGCGAGGATTTTATATTGAGGGAACTTCTATAAATTCCCTGAAGTTATTTTAAGCGTTTATTACATCATGCCGCCCATGCCACCCATTCCCGGTTGCATTGGAGCTGCAGCAGGAACTTCTTCTTTCTTTTCTGCGATAACGCATTCAGTAGTTAGGAACATACCTGCGATTGATGCTGCGTTTTCAAGTGCTACACGAGTAACCTTAGCCGGGTCGATCACACCTGCAGCAAGAAGGTTTTCGTAAACACCTTTGCGTGCATTGTAACCGAAGTCGTCTTCGCCTTCTTTTACTTTTTGAACAACAACTGCACCTTCAACGCCTGCATTAGCAACAATTTGACGAAGTGGTTCTTCGATGGCACGTTTCACGATTTGAATACCGGTTGTTTCATCTTCGTTTTCACCCTTGAGGTCTTCAAGTTTAGCAACGCAACGAATGTAAGCTACACCACCACCGGGAACGATACCTTCAGCGATAGCTGCACGAGTTGCACTCAATGCGTCATCTACACGGTCTTTCTTTTCTTTCATTTCCACTTCACTTGGAGCACCAATGTGAAGAACAGCTACACCTCCGGCGAGTTTTGCAAGACGTTCTTGAAGTTTTTCGCGGTCGTAGTCGCTTGTTGTTTGTTCGATTTGAGCTTTGATTTGAGCCACACGTGATGCGATAGCTTCGCTTGCCCCGTTACCATTTACGATAGTAGTATTTTCTTTGTTTACAGTAACTTTTTCAGCACGCCCGAGGTAATCGATAGTTGCACTTTCAAGCTTCATGCCCTTTTCTTCAGAGATAACAACACCACCTGTCAACACTGCGATATCTTCGAGCATTTCTTTGCGACGGTCGCCAAAGCCCGGAGCTTTAACAGCACAAATCTTCAATGAACCACGGAGACGGTTTACTACAAGTGTAGCCAATGCTTCTTGGTCAACATCTTCGGCAACAATCAAAAGAGGACGTCCACTTTGGGCTGTTGCTTCAAGAATTGGAAGCATATCTTTGAGGTTAGAAATCTTTTTGTCGAAGATAAGGATATATGGCGATTCCATTTCGCACTCCATTTTTTCTGTGTTAGTAACGAAATATGGAGAAATGTAACCACGATCAAATTGCATACCTTCTACGATGTCAACTGTTGTTTCAGTACCTTTTGCTTCGTCAACAGTGATAACACCTTCTTTTTTCACTTTCTTCATTGCTTCAGCGATGAGGCTACCGATAGCTTCGTCGTTATTAGCCGAGATGCGAGCCACGTCTTCGATTTTCTTGAAGTCATCACCCACTTCTTGAGCCATACCCTTGATGTTTTCAACAACAACAGCAACAGCTTTGTCGATACCACGTTTGATATCCATTGGGTTAGCACCTGCTGCAACGTTTTTAAGGCCTACGTTGATGATTGATTGAGCAAGAACGGTTGCAGTTGTTGTACCATCACCTGCATCATCACCGGTTTTAGATGCAACTTCTTTCACGAGTTGAGCACCCATATTTTGGAATGCGTCTTCGAGTTCTACTTCACGAGCAACCGACACACCATCTTTAGTGATGTGAGGAGCTCCAAATTTCTTTTCGATGATTACGTTGCGACCTTTGGGTCCAAGTGTTACTTTTACTGCATCAGCAAGAGCGTCAACACCTTTTTTAAGCTCTTCACGAGCCTTAATATCAAATTTAATTTCTTTTGCCATGATTTTTTGTTTTTAGTTGGGTTAATTATTCAGCGATGATAGCCAAGATGTCATTTTGACGCATGATGAGGTATTTGTTACCATCAACATCGATTTCAGTACCGGCATATTTACCATAAAGCACTGTATCTCCTTCTTTTACTACCATTTCTTCATCTTTTGTACCATTTCCGGTTGCAAGAACCACACCCTTTAGAGGTTTTTCTTTAGCTGAATCGGGAATAATGATACCTGCTACGGTTACTTCTTCGGCAGCGCAAGGATTTACAAGCACTCTATCTGCCAATGGTTTAATATTCATAACTGTAAATTTTTAAGTTTTTATTTTGTAATTATTATTTTTCGTTCTGCTCATAAATTAGCATAATCCGTGCCAAAATTCATTTCATGACACAACGATTGCCATTTTGTCACCTACTACCATCATAACGCAACACACATATCGCTCATTTTGTTCAAAAAAGAAACCACCCGGCTCGCTCCTTGTGTGGAGTCAAATGCGAAGTATTCGAGTGCAAGCGAACAGTGTAGGTCGGCTTTAGCCAGTACATGGTTGGTTATAACCAAGTGAGACTCACCACAACCCAATTTTGAAGCAATTCTCACAAGTTGGATATTGATTGTAAACTATTTTGCCAAAATCCTCTACGACCAAAAAGACTTGAGAGCATATATGTGAACCTTAATTTGTCGTATTGGATTAGGCATTGTAATGCCCTTTATCTTCGCACGATTTAGGGCAAGATAAATCATGCCGACGAAGAACAAAATAAGAAATATGACGCCTATAAAATTTATGCAGAAACTTAATCCTAATCGTTTAGATTTTTGATTCCTATTTCGTTAAAATTATTTATTAAGTAACCACTCTGTAGCAGGAATAATATTTATGGTGTATCCATCTTCCTCAATTATCTCATACTCTTCAAAGGTTACAAGCGTAAGATTGTTGCACTTGAGCTTTTTGGCAGCATTCTTCAAACCTCTAATCTCTCTTTTGCGTGTCTTTTCAGTGGAAATGTCATAGGATACCAGTATTAACTCTTGTACGTTGCCATCCTTGGCAATAACAAAATCAACTTGAGATGATGTCTCTTTATAGTAGAAAACATCACAGAAAAGAGGTTTGTAGCGTCGCATGAGTTCTATGCATACAACATTCTCCAGCTTCCAACCGAGATTTTCTAATGAGAAATTATCCTCACGCTCAGTGACAAATGCAGTATCCACTACATAAACCTTTTCGTTTCTTACACGCTCCTTACTTTTGTATGAGAAACGATTAACGCCTACCAATAGAAAAGCCTCTTTAAGGTATGAATAATAGTTTTCTGCCGTATGATTTGATACTCCGAACAATTCGCCTACCGTTTTGGCTACAAATTCCTGACAATAATTATCGGCTAGATAAGCTGCTATTCTTCGTAATGCTTCCACATTGCGAACCTTGAAACGTTTTGCTATATCAATCTTTATGATTGCATCCAACAATCCGTTAACATAGCCTCTACGATTACTTTCATTGAACAATTCAGGGAATCCGCCTTGTTGAAGATATTCATGGAGGCTACTTTTACGAAGCCCCTTCGCTTTTATTGATAGCGAGGTTGTATCAACCTTCTTCATCGCACAATATTCCGAGAATGAGAAAGGATAGAGTTCTACTTTGTTGTTTCTTCCTGTCAGGTGTGTACTCAACTCATTACTGAGCAACTTAGAATTAGAACCCGTAATGAACAAGTGTATTTTCTGGCGAAGCAATCTATTGACAAATAATGGCCAGCCACCTATATTCTGTATCTCATCAAGGAAGAGATATTTGAATTCACCATATGTCATATATAATGCTTCAAGCAAACGGTCCAAATCGCTTGCTTTCATATCCTCCATTCGGTCATCGTCAAAGTTTACATAAGCAAATTCAACTCCTTTTTGTTTAAGAAACATTTCACATAAAGTTGATTTACCGCATCGTC
Source organism: uncultured Muribaculaceae bacterium (assembly GCA_904502025.1). GTDB lineage: Bacteria > Bacteroidota > Bacteroidia > Bacteroidales > Muribaculaceae > RGIG4079. Next base: position 56,384 of record CAJGDJ010000008.1, on the reverse strand, counting down.
TGACACCTATTACTACCTGAGCTCTATTGCTCTTCAAATCAAGCTGTGATTCTTCCGGACGGAGGCAAAACTCCGAGTAATCATTCGCCAGCAACTCCTCACGTTGGTCAGCTACTATTGATAGTAATGTCTGTGTATTCATAATTCAATCATTTTGTTGACAAAGATAATTCTATTTCCATATATATACAAATTCTCGCAATTCTATTTCCATAAATGAGCGAATTTTACGCTTTCGACTTCCATAAAAAACACACAAATGTAATTTATATTTCCATAAATGAGTATCTTAGAAAAGTAGACACGGAAAATCGGGAGACAGAATATTTCAAAAAAAAGGCGAACAACCGAGGTTGTCCGCCCTATGATTTGTGGAAGATTGAGTATTTTCAATCCTCAATTATTTTACGAGTTGTTTTGAAACTTTGTTGCCTTGTTTTACGATGTAAAGACCATTTTGTGGATTAGCAACTTCTACACCTTGAAGGTTGTAGTAAACAGGAGTTGCAGTTTCAACATCGATAGCTTCTACACCTGTTGCATAATTTGACACATTTACTGTGAGGTTTTTGAAGTCAACATTTATATAATATGTACCTTCTGCAACAACTTTGAATGCAGCTTCACCTTTACTAAATTCAACATTCTCATCAATATTGAAAGCGACTTCACCGGCTACAGGTGCAAAACGTACTGGATTTACAGCTTCCCATGAACCTTTAGCTCCTGCAATAGCGAAATAAGAATAACCATCACCAGCACCTGTGAAAGTTACTTGACCAGAGAAATTATTGTCATCAATTTTTTCCAATTCTACTGCAGTAGCAGGATCCCATGAGCCAACTGATAAGTTGCCCATAACATAAAGTTTTGCGGGAGTTTCAATAGTTACTTTACCAGCTTTTTTAACTGTAACTGTCATAGCTGAAAGATCTACATAGATATTGTAAACACCTGCTGCAGGAACTTGCATAGCACCTTCGCCTTTTACAATCTTCATTGCAACACCTTCTGTTGCGATAGCATTGTCTTGAGCAAAGCCATAACGATTAGAATTAACTGTACCCCAATCAGATGATTGTTTTGTTGAAACTGCGAAGTTTCCACCGGCACCAAATTCGATGTCTTCCATCACATAAACGCCATTTTCTTTCCACATTTCAAGTGAGTTAGCGGGATCCCAACCATTGAATGACCCGAAAATGAAAAGAGACTGAGCCGATGCTCCGAGAGTTACTACTGCTGCTACAAGAACAGCCAAAACTTTGCGTAAATTTAATTTCATAAGTTAAATTTTAAGTTAATAAATTTATTAGAATCACATTTTATCCTGCAAAATTCGCAATTTTTATTAAATTAAACAAACAAATGCCCAATAAGTTTGCCTACATCATAAACTTTAGCTCATTATTGTGCAAAAAATCACATTCATCAAAAGCATAAATTATTCCCTAATGCAAATATTAATAAATAAATTTCACTCTTTTGCGATTAAATATTAACTTTGCAAGAAACTAAGATTAAACAAACTTATAATATTGAATTATGGCAAACAAACCCTTCAAGTATCAGGAAATGTTCCCACATGCAAAGGACACTACTGAGTATTATCACTTGACATCTGACTACGTAAAAGTTGAAAACTGGAACGGACACGAAATGCTCGTGGTTGACCCAGAAGCTTTGACCGTCCTTGCTCGCCAAGCTACTCACGACAATGCTTTTATGCTTCGTCGCGAACACAATGCTATGGTGGCAAAAATTCTCAACGACCCCGAAGCAAGCGAAAACGACAAATTCGTTGCACTCACAATGCTTCGCAATGCCGAAGTGGCTGCTAAAGGTCAACTCCCATTCTGCCAAGATACCGGCACTGCAATTATTCATGGCAGCAAAGGTCAAAACGTATTCACCGGTGGTGGCGACGAAGAACGTCTTTCTAAAGGTGTATATCTAACATACACTGAAGACAACCTTCGTTACTCTCAAAACGCCCCTCTCAACATGTATGACGAAGTGAACACAGGTTGCAACCTCCCTGCTCAAATCGATCTTCATGCTTGCGATGGCAATGAATACAACTTCCTTTTCGTAGCTAAAGGTGGTGGCTCTGCCAACAAAACATACCTCTATCAAGAAACAAAAGCTCTTATCAATCCTAAGACACTCATACCGTTCTTGGTAGATAAAATGAAATCTTTGGGTACTGCAGCTTGTCCTCCTTATCACATCGCATTCGTTATCGGTGGTACTTCTGCCGAGATGAACCTTGCTACAGTGAAAAAAGCATCAGTAAAATATTACGATGACCTACCCACTGAAGGCAACGAACTCGGACACGCATTCCGTGATATCGAACTCGAAAAACAACTCCTCGAAGAAACTCACAAAATCGGTCTCGGTGCACAATTTGGTGGTAAATACTTTGCACACGACATTCGCGTGATTCGTCTTCCTCGTCATGGTGCTTCTTGTCCTGTTGGTCTTGGTGTATCTTGCTCGGCCGACCGTAACGTAAAAGCAAAAATCAACAAAGATGGTCTTTGGATTGAAAAGCTCGACAGCAATCCTGGCGAACTTATTCCTGAATCATATCGTAAAGCCGGCGAAGGCGAAGTGGTCAACATCGACCTCAACCGTCCAATGCCTGAAATTCTTGCAGAATTGAGCAAATACCCTGTATCTACTCGTCTTTCATTGAAAGGTACAATCATCGTAGGTCGCGACATCGCTCACGCAAAAATCAAAGAACGTCTCGACCGTGGCGAAGAAATGCCTCAATATCTCAAAGACCACCCTATTTATTACGCAGGTCCTGCTAAAACTCCCGAAGGCATGCCTTCAGGCTCATTCGGTCCAACAACTGCCGGTCGCATGGACTCATACGTTGACCAATTCCAAGCTGCAGGTGGTTCTATGATTATGATTGCAAAAGGTAACCGCAGCAAACAAGTTACCGACGCTTGCCACAAACATGGCGGTTTCTACCTCGGTAGCATCGGTGGCCCTGCTGCTGTACTTGCTCAAAACAGCATCAAGAAAATCGAATGTATGGAATATCCCGAACTCGGCATGGAAGCAATATGGAAAATCGAAGTTGAAGACTTCCCTGCATTCATTCTCGTTGACGACAAAGGCAACGACTTCTTCGTTGAAATCTCAGAAAAATGCAAATCATGCGCATTGAATAAGTAATCACTATTCAACTTGCTACAAATAAAATGGCTGTCGCACTTGCAACAGCCATTTTGTTTAACAAAAATTTCGCTCTGATTATTTTATTGTTCGTAGAGCTCTGACGTTTTATTCATTATTTTACATTTCAAAAGACAAAACATTTCCATAAATTGTGCCATACTTATTTGTTGCATAAGCTTGGAAATAATATTTCCCTTTTGATAAATTGTCCACTGGACAATCAAAGTAAATCCACTCTGACTCTGATATATAATCTTCATAATCTAAACTTCCATAATCTAAATCTAAACTTACTACAACACGAGTTCCATTGTTTTTGGGATTTGAATTTTTAGAATATAATACACCAAAATCTATTGGGGCACAATCTTCATCTATATATAGAAATCGACCACAAAGGAACACATATCCTTCATAATCTTTATCATCAAATTCAGCATTTTCAGTTACAATCTTTAAGCCAATATCTTTCAATTGGACTAACTGCATATCGGCACGTGCCGTACGTCCAGCCTCAACCGTCACTTCATATGACGCAGTTTCACAACCATCATTCACCACTTGCAACAAATAGCTACCGATGTTAAGGTTTTCAAATGAAAATGAACCATCGTCGGAAGTGGTAGTTCTAAGCAACAAATCGCCTTTATAAGTTAAATCATCAACATTATTTAATATATACAGTTCAACTCCTACTCCTTTTACCGGCTCTGCCGAGTTGCTATATGACACAACTCCATAAATGCTTCCGGTTGCATCTTCCACATCTGAAGTACAACCACAAAGCACACATATTGACAATAGTATTACAAATATCTTTTTCATTCTATTTTATGTAATTAAATAAAAAATAAAGGCAATAATATTTTTTAGCATTATTGCCTTTATAAAAATTTTATTTTATTGTCCGCACAGCACGGACACGCCACTCTTTTGTATAATAATAACCTATAAGACTACCATCTTCAAAACTCAGACATTTATAATAATTATCATCAGAATAAACTTTATCTGCACTCCAGTAATAAGAATCTTTAAAATTACCTATCTCATCTTTATGAAGATATAATATTATCAATTCCTGAATCGTCGGCATTCTCCAATCATCAAACCCTCCTACTGTTGAATTTTCGCACATAGCATACGCGACATCCCATCTCGTATATTTACCCGAATTTATATCATCGGCTTGCACCATCAGCCCCTCTTCAGACAAAACATAATATTTAGGATTAATCTTAAATGTTTTAACATCTCCATACGTTGTGACATTTTGATTTGTAATATACGCTCTCACATAATATGTTTTGTTTATTTCCAAACCATCAATTACCACCGAGAATTCATTTGCACTTCCCGATACCGGCATTTTAGTAGTCGCATCACTTGGATCATCAATCGTGGGAACTGTATATGATTTTGAATAAATAAACCCTTTTTCGGTATATTTAGGATCACCAGCATATTCAACATACCCATTTAGAGTTGCAGAAACATCGGTAATGTTTGTTATATCCAAAGTTGACACCTGTGGATCTCCTGAAATTTCAAACGACACAACATCTCCATAGGCAGTGCCGTCGTCATATTCGCCTTTTTTGCGAGTAGCATAAGCCTGCACATACCACGTCCCCGGCGTCAATCCCGATACAGAAGCCGAAAAATTATTTTCAATGCCAGTAACTTTTTCTGCCACCACTTTCGTTCCTTCAACTTTTGGTTTCGATGATGTTGAATATATAAATCCACATTCTGTAGGAGCATCATTAAAATAACTCACCTTATATGAGCCATTAAATGTAGCCCCTGCACCAGCTACATTAGATACTGCCAACGTGCTAACACTTATATCAATTGTTTTTTCTACCAATTGCATATCAGCACGTGCCTGGCGACCTGGCTCAACAGACACACTATATGATGCGGTTTTATAACCTTCCGACACCACTTGTAGGTAATAATCACCTGAGGTAATTTCTTCAAATGAATATGAACCATCATCTGATGTTGTTGTTCTTAATAATAAAGACATGCTACGGGCATTATACAGTTCAACTCCTACACCTTTGACAGGCTCTGCCGAGTTGCTATATGACACAACTCCATAAATGCTTCCGGTTGCATCTTCCATATCTGAAGTGCAACCACAAAGCACACACATCGCAAAGAAAATAGTTAATATCTTTTTCATTTTTATTTATCATTTGGGGTTAACGGGATATTCACTTCCACTTTCTCGCCTATAATTGCGGTGATCGATTTGCGATTGGTTTGATATCCGTCTTTTTGCACCGTAATAGTATATTGCTGAGGATCAATATTTTCAAATATAAACTGCCCATCACTACCCGTAACCTTAGTTTCACCGCTTGGGCTCAACACTACATTGGCATTGGGAATTAAGTCGCCTGTTTTAGCATCGCTAACCACACCATACACCGACGAAAACACATCATAATCATCTTTTGTGCATGAAGTTAAAATAAATGCTGATGCCACTATTAAAAATAAAAATATTTTTTTCATCTTACATTATATCTATTTAAAAATTAATACATAATCCAATTCCTGCCGACTCAGGCGACACATATGGCGAAAAACTCATTTGTGCTGACCCTACTTCAACGTGACGTTTACCTTTTGCAACGACACCATCTATCACATTCCATAAATATATTGCAGCTGCACCTGCAATAAATCCATTACGAACGTTTTGCATATTAGATGCATTGTTAATATATTGTTGACGAGATGTTGCACTATGTGTTTTATTTATCTTTGACTCATAAGAAGCTCTCATGCATTCGGCCACAACAATCCCTCCTACAGCCAAAACCTCTCCACCAATAAATAAACACCCCTTCAATGTGCTACCTTTATGTAATTGAGCCATACCTGGGACAAATACACGTGCCGAGAATGGGTATCGCTCAGTGATATTTACATTTTCCAACTGATATGTGGGGTTCTTTGCCGTTTGCACCAATAAATATGTCCTTGTCTCTCCCGATGGCAAGTATTCACGATACTCATCAATCACACGTGATTTCACCTCCAAATCATCACTTCCCGACACCAATATGTCGCCATTTCTAACCTGAACGCTCACCTGCCTACCGGTAGCCAAACTACGACGGTCAATAATGATTTCTGCAGCCTTATTTCTTGCATTCTCCTCATTATATCCCACAGCTGAAACCACTTCAATATATGAATTATCCAATTCCTGGAAATAACCTTTAATCCACGACGGAGCATCTCCTTTGTTTTGAGCAGAAGCAGCAAGAGAGCAAACAAGCATCAATACTAATATTATTATATCTTTTCTCATTATTTTTATAAACATCAATATTAATAATCGCTATTCAGCTCAACTACAAACAGTTTCATCACAGAATAGCGATTATCTAAACTAAATATCTTTATCTCAGAATCTTACTTATTCATTAGAGCTTCATATTTTTTGTGGAATTCGCCTTCTCTAAAATCGATCCGTGCTTTTTGGTCTTCAGTTAACTCCTCAGCAAGTTTTTGTGTTATTTTTTCTGCCATTTGAGCTTTGTAAACCCGAATATTCACAATACATTCAATCTCTCCTTTTTCATCTACATCTGAGAATTTTGCTGTTGCAGACTCATAGGTGTCAGCTACTACTGCATTAATCACCTGTGTACCCGCAGCTTGCATCTTTGCTTGAATATCACTCACATCATCATTTTCATAATTTTCCATATAGTTAGTTACCAAGCCGGAATAAGAATGTGTGAGTTTTTGACGGATAATATCTTGTGCATTCATCAATGCTGTACGTTGAAGTTGACTCTTTTTTTTACGTGAACCATAACTAAAACCACTTCCTACAAAATATTCATCAGTATCAGTTTCAGCATCGGGAGCAGAATTATAGCTTCCACTAAAAGAACTTACCGGCCTTTGTTCTTGAGCAATGGGCTGTTGAGAGCCACAACTAACAATTGAGACAGTTAATAGTGCAAAAATCGCACATGTAAAGAATTTAGTTTTCATTTGATAAAATTTAAAATTATTATTTAGAGTTAATTTTTTTTGCAAAAATATAAAGCGTTAAAAGCTTAACCTCTAACGCTTTGATGTATAATACTAACACTTATGACGAAAAAATCATACATCTATGTTGCTCTTTTGCCACACTCGTCATCTAATTCACTGATATACAACTCAAAGAAGTTACGATTAAGAATTTTCGATATCTGCAACAACACGTCGGTATTTATGCTTTGACGTTGAAATATAGAATATACTGTGCCACGGTCGCAAAGTAATTTGCGAGCAAACCATGCTACTGTGCGTTCTTGACTTCTTAGCTCTTCTTCAATTATTTTTCCAATATGTATCATAAAACAAGGCGAGAACCACTCTCTCCTTACTTTAACCTGTGGCACCGCCAAGCACCATGTACACAAATAAGAGAAGAACAGCTCACGCCTTTTTCAAGCGTGAACATCCTATAACTTATTCTTTGTGTACTAAAAGTTTTGGCGGTTTTCAGATTAAAAGAACAAGAGTATAATGTTCAATATGTTAGTTTATATAATATTCTATTTTTTTCGTTATTACATTTTATAATATTATTTGAGAATGCAAATTTATATCATTTTTTAGAATTAATCAAAACGGCTACTATATTCATTTTAGCTTCAAATACTTTTTCCCAATATTAAGATTTTTTGTACATTTGTAAAAAGAACTCAATTAAGATTAAACCAATTATCATTTATGAAAGAATTGAAATGCCCTAAATGTGGCAACGCATTCGTAGTTGATGAGGCTGATTATGCTTCAATCCTAAACCAAGTGAAAAACGCCGAATTTCAAGATGAATTAAATCGTCGCATTGCCGAAATACATAAGCAACAACAAGCCGAGTACCGTGCCGATACCATTAAAGCTGAGCAGGATTTCCAACGCCGCATCAATGAAAAAGAGCTTGAACTGAGTCGTAAAGATACCGAAATTGCTCAACTTCGTGAGCATACCAAGAGTGCTGTGCAATCGAAAGAGCTTGAATTTAAGGATTTTCTTGCCGATCGCGATGCACAAATTGCAAAGCTAAAAGAGCAGCTACAACACATCGAGGAATCGAAGAAACTCGAAATAGCTAATGAAGTGGCTAAAAAAGAGCAAGAGATTTCTTCATTGAAATCCACTATCGCACAAAACGACAGCCAACGACAAATAGCTGTGATGGAAGAGAAAAGCAAAGCTCAAGAAGCATTGCAAGCTAAAGATGTAAAGATTGCCGAACTTGAAAATCGCATGATATTAGAGAAGAAGGAGGCTACAATTCGTGAAACCGGCATAAAAGAGCAACATGCTCTTATTCTTCGTCAAAAACAAGAGGAGATTGATTTCTACAAGGATATGAAAGCTCGCTTGTCAACAAAAATGGTTGGCGAGACACTTGAAGCTCATTGCCATACCGAATTTAACCGTGTACGTATGTCAATGTTTCCAAATGCCTACTTTGAAAAAGACAACGAAGCAATTGATGGCACAAAAGGCGACTTCGTGTTCCGTGACTATATAGATGGAATAGAATATATTTCTATAATGTTTGAGATGAAAAATGAATGCGATGCCACTGCCACAAAACACAAAAACGAGCATTTCCTTAAGAAACTTGATGAAGATCGCAAGAAGAAAAATTGCGAATATGCAGTATTAGTCTCATTGCTCGAACCCGATAGCGATTTATATAACGAGGGAATCGTAGATGTATCATATCGCTATCCCAAAATGTATGTGGTGCGACCTCAATTCTTCATGCCTCTTATCTCTCTACTATCACAGGCAGCCCAAAAGAGCATTGAATATCAACGCGAATTAATTGCAGCTCGTCAACAGTCAATTGATGTAACCAACTTTGAAAATAGCCTTAACGAATTCAAAGAAAAATTTGGTCGCAACTACCAATTAGCAAGCAAGCATTTCAACTCAGCCATTGAGGAGATTGACAAAACAATCAGCCACTTGCAAAAGGTAAAAGATGGATTAATTGGAGCCGATAACAATCTTCGTCTTGCCAACAATAAAGCCGAAGACCTTACCATCAAGAAACTCACAAAGGGCAATCCCACTATGCAAGCCAAATTTGAGGAAGCAAGGGTTATAAGTTCTCAACTTGGAACGACAGACAACCTTAACGACGAATAATCATGCTACACAACTTTTTATTAGTTGGAATTGGAGGGGCATTAGGGAGTATGGCTCGATATGGGCTTTCGCTACTAAGCTCACATCTTGTCATATCGTCAGAGATTGCGACTATGACAACCAACGCTCTTGGCTCTCTTTTGATCGGCATTGTTATCGCGCTATCAAAAGGAGATTGGCATCTACTCTTAGCTGTGGGATTTTGTGGAGGGTTTACCACCTTTTCCACATTCTCGGCTCAAGCGTTACAACTTTTGCAATCAGGACATCGTTTATTAGGTATAATATATATCCTCTGCTCCGTAGTAGTGTGTATAATCATGACATATATTGGAATACTAATTGCTGATAAATATATAAAATGACACCTGAAAATCTCTCTCGACAAAAAGGTATTTTTCGAGTAACAATCATTGGTAGCACAGGCAACTTTTTGCTACTTATTTTCAAATTCTTAGCAGGAATTTTAGGCAATAGTGCTGCAATGATTGCCGATGCTGTTCATTCGTTAAGCGATTTTATTACCGATATAATCGTACTCCTTTTCGTTAAGATTTCATCAAAACCTGCCGACAAAGATCATCACTATGGCCATGGCAAATACGAAACTCTTGCAACTGCAATTATTGGTCTTATACTCGTTGGTGTAGGGTTCGGTATATTCCATAATGGAATCGTTAAAATTATGGCATTCCTTTCAGGCGAAACACTCCCCCAACCCGGCATGTTAGCACTTATCGCAGCAATCGCATCAATCCTGATGAAAGAAATATTATACCAATATACCATTATCAAAGGAAAACAACTCAACTCACAAGCTGTGGTTGCCAATGCGTGGCATCATCGCAGCGATGCTTTCTCTTCAATAGGCACTGCTATTGGCATTGGTGGAGCGATATTACTTGGCGATAAATGGCGAGTGCTCGACCCGATTGCTGCCGTAATTGTGAGCTTGTTTATTATAAAAGTGGCATATCAATTAATCAAACCATGCCTCGAAGAGCTACTTGAACGCTCGCTACCAAATGAAGTCGAAGAGAATATTACGCGTATAATATTATCATTCCCTCAAGTTGCCGAGCCTCATCATCTTCGCACTCGTCGCATAGGCAATAATATTGCTATTGAGGTACACATTCGCCTCAACGGCGATTTAACGCTACGCGAAGCCCACAATATTACTACTGATATTGAAACAAAACTCAAAAAAGAATATGGCAACGGTACTCATGTAGGGATACACATGGAGCCTATCAAAACGAAGTAACTTATTATGACACGTATAGAAAGTGAGAAAAATACCGTCGCTAAGATGGTGCGTATCTATTGCAAATATCACGAACACAATAAACATCTTTGTGACAACTGCCATCAACTCCTTGAATATGCCTACCAACGGCTAAATTATTGTAAATATGGAGAGAAGAAACCAACTTGTCGTAAATGCCCTATTCACTGCTATAAACCCGACATGAGAGAAAAAATGCGTGCAGTAATGCGTTTTGCAGGTCCTCGCATGATATTTTTTCATCCGATAATAGCTATTCGCCATCTTTGGGCAGAAAGAAATTAACCCTTTTTTATGTTATGAAAATTCTTATTCTTTGCACCGGAAATAGTTGCCGTAGCCAAATGGCTCATGGTTTTATACAATTATTTCACCCCGATTATGATGTTCATTCGGCTGGAACAAATCCCGCATCACAAGTTAATCCCAAAGCCATAGAGGTAATGAACGAGATAGGCATTGACCTCTCCTCTCATTATCCAAAAAATGTAGAGATATATCTCAACAAAGAATGGGATTATGTAATAACTGTGTGTGGTGGAGCCAATGAAAGTTGTCCAAACTTCATTGGTGAAGTTCATAATCGCCTACATATAGGTTTTGATGACCCAAGCGACATCGTTGGCGACGAAGAATATATCATGAGCGAATTTCGCCGTGTTCGTGACGAAATTAAAAACAGATTTGCATTATCCAAGTTTTAGCCATCTCTACTATTTCATCGCCTGATACACCTCACTAAACAAGCGAGGACGAATGCTGAGTTGCGAAAACGCAGAGTTGTTGCGTGTAGGGTTCACTCGATTACATAGAAATATATAAATGAGCTGAGATTGAGGATCAACCCAAAAACAAGTTCCGGTAAAACCGGTGTGTCCATAAGTTGCAGGAGATGCTTCGCGACAAGTTGGCGAATTTTTCTCATTGCGTTTGTCTGGTTTATCAAAACCTAATCCACGACGACAAGAAGTACTTTTATTAGTTGTAAATAATTTTACCGTATTTTCCGAAAGGATTCTCTCGCCACCATATTCCCCTCCATTAAGCCACATTTGACACAATTTTGCGAGGTCATTGGCATTTGAAAACAGACCGGCATTTCCTTGCACACCTCCCGAAAAATTCGCTGTTTCATCATGCACATATCCATGCACTGTTTGACGGCGTAGATAGTTATCTTTTTCAGTAGGTGCAATATGTTTTTTATCATACCATTGCAAAGGACGATAACCAATATGCGTAGCTCCAAGTGGTGCATATATCGTTTCGTCAACCCACTCATTGTGAGGACGCCCTGTGACACACTCCTCCATATTCATCAAAAGACAGAAGTTTAGACAGCTATAATTATATCGCTTTGTATCGCGTAACTTGATATTGTAAATTCTCGACATAATGGTGTCAAGCGTCTCCTTCCCTACAAATATTCCATCGGCAGCCTCAATATTAAATCGCTCGGTAGCTTGCGATGAAATAATGTCACTACGCAATCTCGCATCTTTATGACCGTATGCTCCATTTTCTATTTTTATCGAGTATATATCTGAATACTTGCGTTGAATAAGTTTACCCGAATAGGTTGTGGTGTCCATCATCATTGAAAACATATTAACTGCAGCAGGCATACCCGACTCATGATATAATAATTCTCTAATAGTTATATCAGCCTTATCTCCACCCTGCAACTGCTCAATGTACTCCGACACAGGGAAATCCAAATCAAACAAGCCTTCATCGTATGCTTTCATCACTCCGGGCAATGTTCCGGTGGCTTTTGATACCGATGCGAGGTCATAGATTGTTTCTTCGGCAACTTTGTTTTCATTAATAAAATCAAGTGTTCCATAACATTTATTAAGAACAACATAGCCATCTTTTGCTACAAGGAGTTGACAACCGGGAAACGCTTTTGTTTCCAATCCGACATTTATCAACGAGTCAACACGCATCTCCAAATCAGCATTAAAGCCGGCAACCAATGGCGAGGTATATCCAAGTCGTGATCTCTTTAATTTCACACCTGTTCCGATGGGTGCAATTCCATCTATATTTACCGGCAATGAGCCTGAAACATCAATACCTCCAAATATAGCTTGAGCCGCATATTCTTGAATTAAAGGAGTATTATCATATCCCAAAACAAGTGTTTTTACATCATTAATCGATGCACCAAATTGTGCCATTTCGTATGGATTTACAAAAAACACAGGTACTATATCGGGAATCGACTTTAACTGAGCTAAGGCCAATCGTGCCGAAGAATTATGACTAAACACTCCCACAATAATAACATCATGTTTTTTTATTTCCGACAATATTGACGACGACAATCCTCCCACCGACGAATAAACATCAACTTTGGCATATTTTTTTATAAAACGCACAAATTCGTTATCTTTTGGCTCCCCTACATTGACAACTGCAATAGAACGCTCAGCCAATCCTCGAATAGGCAAGAGATTAATATCATTGCGAAGCACTGTCATCAATGAAGCCGAAAGTTTGCGATTTACAGCATCGGCCAACAATGAATTTAAGCGATTTTCTATTCCTTTTTTTATTATAGGTTTTTCATTGGTTAATCCAAGAGCATATTTATATGCCAACATTTTTTTGCACCTCTCCTCAATTATCGGCATAGCTATTTTACCCGATTTTATTGCAGCCATCACAGCATCTAAATCCTTAACAGGATTTTCAGGACTCAACAATACATCAGCTCCTGCCAATAGTGCCAATACACAATTATTTGTTGACACATTAGCACCTTTCATTTCAAGAGCATCGGTAAAAATCAATCCTTCAAAATCTAATTCTTCTCGAAGCAAATCAGTAGTTATTACCCTTGACAACGACGCCGGTGTACCACTGTTATCTAATGCCGGTACCGACAAATGACCAACCATTACACCCGATAGTCCACTATTAACATATTGCTTAAATGGTAACAAATCCACTTCATCTAAAGTTGCTTTATCGTGCGAAACCGTTGGTAGGGTTTTATGTGAATCGACCGACGTATCACCATGTCCGGGAAAATGCTTGCTTACCGACATCACTCCACCATCTTCAAGACCTCGAGAATAAGCAATGCCCAAACGTGCCACTCGTTTTGGGTCTTCGCCAAAAGAACGATAACCAATCACCGGATTATCAGGATTGGAATTTACATCAAGCACAGGTGCAAAGTTCACATGAATACCCATTTCACGACATTCACGTGCCACTTCTTTGCCATATTCGTAAAGCAGTTGCTCGTCGGCAATAGCTCCAAGCCCCATGTTATACGGAAAACGAGGTGTGTTTTTCATTCGCATCGACAACCCCCATTCTCCATCAAGAGTCATCATCACCGGCACTTTAGTTATCGATTTAGCATAATTAGTCAGCTCCACATAGTCATCAATACTCCCTTTATAAAAAAGCAATCCTCCCATTTTTTCGATTTTAATATATCTTTTTATGATTGCTTTTGAGGTATCACCATTGCGAGGATTAACCGTAGGGACAAACAACTGTGCCACCCGTTCACGCTCATTCATTGAATTATATACCGAATCAACCCAACGGCTACACTCTGTTTTTGATTTAATATTTAACAATGCAGGTGTTATCGCCATAGCAGGCAAAGCCATAACCGATAATATAAATATTAATAGTTTTAGATACATTCTCTTTATAATTAATTTAATCAATATTATAATCAAGTGCTATTTAAGGGGAGCACTTCCCACAAAGTTACAAAAATATGTCGTATGGGCAAAATGGAATGAATGCAATTCAATAACATATAACAGCCTCTCCCTTTTAGAGCCTTTTTTACTCCACAGCACATTTTATTCTAAAAATTAATTGCATTTTTCTTTGTCATCACAAAAAAATATTGTAACTTTGCACTCGCAAACAAGCGGAATGGCTCCGTAGCTCAACTGAATAGAGCATCTGACTACGGATCAGAAGGTTACAGGTTTGAATCCTGTCGGAGTCACAATTTCATATTAAGCCAATCATTATTGGCTCCGTAGCTCAACTGAATAGAGCATCTGACTACGGATCAGAAGGTTACAGGTTTGAATCCTGTCGGAGTCACAAAAAAGAGCATCACTTGATGCTCTTTTTTGTGTTTTTACTCCCCCGTGCTCAACATTTCTACTAAAACACAAAGTAGGTGTGCCAATTACACTTTGACACACCTACAATATTTTGAGACACTTCTCTCTGATTATTTTGCTTCCCAGCCAAGAGCTGAAGCTCCAAGCACTGCAGCATCGGCTTCTTTAAGTTCTGATAGCAACACTTTCACTTTCCCCTTAAAGATTCCCATCATATTCTTCTCCATGGCATTACGCAATGGCTTCATCAACATTTCTCCAGATTTTGCAAGTCCACCGAAAAGAATAATTGCTTGTGGCGAAGAGAATACAGTAAAATCACAGAACGTTTCGCCAAGAAGTTTTCCGGTAAATTCAAACACATCTTTTGCCAATTGATCGCCTGCATTTGCCGCATCAAACACATCTTTAGATGTGATTTCTTCGATTGGTAATTCGCGAAGCAATGACTCATCGTTACGTATTTCAAGAAACTCACGAGCAGTGCGTGCTACACCTGTAGCCGAGCAATACGCTTCAAGACAACCTGTGCGACCACAACCACAAAGACGACCATTATTGCGTTTCACAATTGTGTGCCCAAGTTCTCCGGCAAACCCATCATGACCATACACAAGCTGACCATTGATAACAATACCACTACCCACACCTGTGCCAAGTGTAATCATGATAAAATCTTTAAGACCACGAGCCGCTCCATAGGTCATTTCACCAATAGCAGCAGCATTGGCATCATTAGTAATCGCTACAGGAATGCCAAATTTTTCGCTCACAAGCTTTGCCAAAGGTATTGGCGTGGGCCAAGGTAGATTAACACCATCTTCGATTACTCCGGTAAAATAGTTTGCATTTGGTGCACCAATACCGATACCATGAATTTTACCGGTTGCATCATTTGCCTCAACCAATCGCATTGTTTCGGTATAAAGTTCATTGATATAATCATCTATATTGTTGTGCTTTTGTGTTTTGATTGAAGAAGATGCTACAACCATTCCACGTGCATCAACAATACCGAATACTGTGTTGGTACCACCTATATCGATACCTATTACATAAGGTTTACTCATAATTATTTATATTTTTAATGGTATAAGAAATTATTTCTACAAAGTTATAATTAAATCCCAATTATAAACCACCTAAAAAGCAAAAATGTTGAAAAAAAGTTGTTAAACTCAGCAAAATCATTCACATCTATTCATTTCTTCTATTTCTCCAATCCATCTATGCACCGTGGCTCGTTGAGGGAATGAGAAGTAAAAGTTTTCTCCATTTGTAGATGTAAATGCAAAGTTAGAGCATTTCAACACCTTTATTGTACACCCAAAATCTATTTCATAATATGACATTTTTTCATAATTACCACTGCTATCAATAGGTGCATATAAAAAACCATGATAAATAAAGAATGGGTTATCTCCTTTCACCTTCTCTCCGATTTCCTTATCGGCATTGTGCAAACACGTTGGGATTACTCTCATTTGTTTTGCACAATCATTATAATATTTATCTTTCCAATACATCACCAAATCATATGTAAAAATTTCGAAATAGGGCTTTTTCCATACCAAAGGTAATGCTTGATAGTCGTAGGTAACGTCGGCAAAAACCAATCCATCGGGCGATTTTTCATATTGCCCCAACACATATTCCACCTCATTCTTTACTTTTACCGCATAATACACTACAACTATATAATGAATCAATAAGAATAATGAAATGATAATAATTAATATACGTTTCAGTATAGATTTGCCATAATTATATCGTTGCTCCTTAAAGTTTTTACATAAATACAATGTTGCGATTATTCCAAACAAATAACCCATCCAACCTGTACGCGCACCCACATTTGTTATTATGTTTAATAATACTCCTGTAACACAAATCGAAACAAATGATAAAAATATTGGGTCGATTATCTGTTTGCGTGTTTCTTTTTTTGTTGCAGCCACCAACACCGACAACAACAATATAAATAACGGCACATGATACTTAATCAATTTACCCAACACAACCGATAGTTGTAATGTGTTTGTTTTATACCCAACATTTGCTTGAAGCCCCGGGGCACTTATCAGCCACAATAATCCAACTATCATTGCACAAATTATCGCTATACGCTGACGATTTATTTCTCTCCGATTAAGAGCCAAATATGTTATAAATCCCACAAGCAATGGCACAGAAAAGCCCTCATGCCAAGCTCCCACTATAACCCCTAACAATATCGAAATACTTATATTTTTTGTGTGTTTATTCCAGAATACAAGTGCTAATGCCAATGTCAACACTGTTGCCCACACATAATTTAGGGCAAAACATTGTGTAAACATCTGCTCATACCATGGCAATAAAAAAGAAACTCCAAACAATAATAACACAAATAGCAATGGATTACGCCAACTTATTCCAACCAATTTTGCCGACTGCCATAGCATGACACCAACAAACAACCCCGATAATATTGAAGGAATAATTTTAGGCAATAGCAACGTAAATGTAAATACTATATTTGACAATCGTATGTTATCATTCTGATAATGGTCGAGCCAACACTCCCATAATGCTTCACTCGGAAAAGTGGAATCAATACCCATGCAATATTCACGCAGCGGAATCATATACCAATAATCGTCGCATGTGTATGGCATTAAAACATATATAATAATATGTATCAACGTAAACACAAAAACAGCACCCCAAAAGAATATTTGAGCATAATTATTTTTATCGTAGTTAAGATGTTGTACGAATTTTATCATGACACAAAAATAATGATTTTATGCAACAAAAAAAAAGGTTGTCACAAAAGACAACCTTGAATCTTGTGGCGGGAGCAGGACTCGAACCTGCGACCTTTGGGTTATGAGCCCAACGAGCTACCACTGCTCCATCCCGCGATGTTTTCTGTATGCAAAGGTACACACTTTTCCCGAATCTGCAAAATAATGCAAGTATTATTTCTCTAAAATTTGTTAAATCCATGTTCTTAAACATAAATTCAAATAACACGAGCCTACTCTCAATGAATAGGCTCGCTAATAGTAGTGATAAACAATAATATCTTAACTATTTCTTAATCATCATTTTTGTGATGCCATTAGCTTTTACCACATAGATTCCTGCCGACAAATCTTCGACAACAATTTCAGCTATAGTATCATCAATAAATAGTGATTTTACCTCACGACCATCAGTTGATATGATTGATAAATTTCCAATCACGCTTGGAGATTTCACAACAATAGATACTTCAGCAGGATTAGGATATATTGAAATATCGGAAGTACACATTGGTGCTTCGACTCCAGTAAATGTTCCTACATACGCAGTTTGTCCACCACTTGTAGTATAATTAATAAGAGGATTAGTGTTGGCATAATTAGCATTTACAATAAAATTCCATTTTACCGATTCTCCATCAGCTCCTATTAAAACATTATCACCATCTTTATCTGGATTATCTATATTATCCTTAAATTTCCATCTCACTATTGTTGCCGCAACATTGGTTTTACCATCGACACCGGTAATTATTTTACCATCTAATTGCTCATGAGCCTTTTCAAAGTCATAAGAACCCGGGATAGTAGCCGGAGTGATTACATTGCCCAATCCATCTACTTCAGCCTCTATCAATACATATCCATCTTTATCAGGAAGCAATCCGGTAAGGTTAGTTCCTGACTCTGGATCAATTGGATCATAAAGATAAAAGCTATTAACAACATCGTCAATATCTCCATCTTTATCTTTATCAATTGAGATTGTATAATTTGTCACAGGATCAACACTCGTTGGATTTTCTATATCCATATAGAAATAATACCATTGATAATTCGAATCTTTCTCTCCATCTTCATCTGTATCATATGAAACCACATACGTTTCCTTATATACAGTAGTGTTTGCTTTTGGATTTTCAGGCACATACGCATTTGCAGCTTCATATTCAGTTTGTGCACTGTCAAATAATTTACCTGCTGTAGATTCTTCTTCAGGGACACCTTCATAATTTACTGTTACATAGGCTACAAAGTTTCGTTTTTGACAATTATCATCAACAGCATCTACATTCTCAGCAACATACTTAAACGTATGATATTCTTTTTCAACTCCATTTTCGGTAACAGTGTAGGTTGTGTATGTCAAGCCTTCTATAATATTGCCCGAAGCATCAGAGATTGTGCCATCAACATTTAATTTTACAGCATTTTCCCCAGTCAAATCAAATGTAATTTCTCCAATTTTGCCATCATTACCATCTTCACTGCCATTATCACGTTCTTCAACATCATAAATTGACATTGTATAACCTTGGATTTGATAGAAATTACCTCCCGACGTACCATAGTTTTCCACCTCGCTCCATGATGCAACTGCATCATATTGCAAAATATCTATATTTGCCCCATTTTCAGTTGCATATTGAGGATTAATCGACAATTCTACTTGTGTTGGTGGAAACATCGTATTGGGGGTTAAGATATATTTACCAAACATTAAGCCTGGACGATAAGTATAGATATAAGCATAGTCGGTCATACCATCTTTGTTTTCATCAATAATATTTCCATTAGCATCTTTTGCCTGTTCAGCATATATCCATAAACCATTAGTTTCAGTAGCATCTGTATTTGCCTTACCTGTGTACCATTGAGCAGTAGGAATAATCTCGGTCATATCAGCATTTGCTGCACCATTATTAGTCCATGAACCATCATTATTTTCGGTAAAACGATTTGCCATACCTACAAGGAACGAACCTGTATTACCGGGATACTGACCTTGAGGAACAACCAAGAATAATTCATTATTAAACTCAAAAGTAGTACCACCTATAGTGTTTACAAATGTGCTTGACTCATAAATTGCACGCTCGTCGGCAGTCGCCTTTTGTGTTGATCCATCACCCGATTGCAATGAATACACATTTGTCAATTGCTCATATACATATTCTTCACCTTCTCGACCTTCGCAATTCACAGGAAACGCATAGTTTTCTTGTGCGTATGTAAAGTCGGGGTTTGTACCATCTTCGGTAAATTTAATCCAATTATCTTCGGGAACATATACTGTGCCTCCCGATTTAACAAGTTTTACACGAAACACTGTTTTTGACACCATAGGAGCCATATAAAGATAACACCACCCATCATTATATAAGTCTCCTTGTGCCGAGAAGTAATCTACACGTCCCGGCAATGTTGGGTCGGTTGCTCGTAATGACTCTGCAACTGCCGACGCTTCCAATTCAGCGACAAGTGAAGCCGGTATATCGAATGAACCATGCCAGTTTTTATCAAAGTTATGAAACTCGATTGAAGAACACGCAAGAGCATAATTATTGTTATCATTCCACGAATTAACGTCATAACTCCAACCTGTCCTTAAGCCTCGAGTTAGAAATGTTCCACTCTTATCTACAGCTATACATTGATTTTCGCGGTGATAACTAACAAGTGGACGACGACTGATTGTTTTTTCTGCATATACACCCGCCGAGACTTGTGGATATGTTGACGGATATTTTACTTTATCATTGGGTATTGAATCACGTGGATCATCTCCTAAGAATCGCAAAATACCACCTTTAAGAGTTGTTTTTTCAAGAAATGGATCATGTTGAAATTGTGTTGCCGTATTATCATTAGTATATTGCGATATATACCAACATCCATTATAAAATACACCTTGACGATAACAGTCGGGTTCACTGTGGAAATTAGGAAATTCTTTAGCATCAGGAAGAACATAGCCATCATAACCCGTATAGTCATCACCCGCTTTTCCAACAATCTTATATTCATATACTTTTGAAATTGAATAACGAGGTTTTGCCCAGTCGCGAGTTGCGATTGACACTATTTCATCTTCATTATGCAAATAATTTAAATATTGTTCAGGGACAATTTCATTGGGATAAACCGCCTCAATGCGATAACGATACGTAGCTCCAGAAACGCAGGTAGTATCTACATAGTTAGAGCCACCTATTTCAAGAATCTCGCCATCTCGAAGATTTATCACTTCATCATCTCTTATCACATTATAGTGGTGGGGCTGGCAACCATAACCATGCCACTTATTCCACAACAATTGCACAATACAATATCCTTTATTGTCCTGCACCGGATTCGCATCAACCCACACAGGAGAACTTGGCATAAATTCAGGTGTGAGTGCCGATGACACAGTTTCAGTGCCTAAAGTCCCTCCTGCATAAACAGGAATTACTTTATAGGAATAAGAACGCTCATAATAATTACGATCATCATCTTCGAGCACTGTTGCCCAACACACGTCATCATGCTTGATTGATGTGTCAGTTGTTTCTCCAACTTTTGTCCAATCAGAGGTAACTGTATTACCAGCACCATTGGTATAAGTTGATTGATAGTAAACTATATAACTTACGGCATTATTAGGAGCATTCCAAGATATAGTAGCATCTTGACGTCCAAGATAACTCAAATTTTCTTCACATTCCACCAATATATTTGATACAGGCTCTTTGTCAGGAGTTGCAACAAATGAATAACGCCACACACCTCCGGAAGGGATAACACCATAGATATATGCGTTATATTCATCAACCACAACCGCATTAATACTTTGACGAATATAATTATTCTTAGATGGCACATATACAGGTTGATGGGTCGAAATTACCTTTTTATCCGTCATATCATATATTGTAATTTCTCGATACGGACTGTAATTATACGATTCATCAAGACTATTATATACCAAGAAATCATGCCCACTCAATGAAAATACAGCAACTTGCGGGCTATAGCTATCTGTTACAACTGGAGTAGTATTCCATGCTATTGATTTGCCATCAGCACTTAAAGTCCCTTGATATATAGATTGAGCAGTCATTGCTCCGGTTGATTCATTATATGCTGATGTCGAATAAATTATTTTATTTCCACCATATTGCTTAACAAAAGTATATGGATTTGCAGGATTTATACCATTTGTTAATGGCGATGTATATAAATCTTTTGCAGCAACAACACCATTAACAATTGTATAACGAGCGATTTTTGTTGACTCTGCCGCTATCCATATATAACCAGTGCCATTTACTCCATCTCCATTAGCACTCATTAAATATGCTTTATTTACCATCCACATTTCCAGTGGATCAAGATTAATTGTTTTCTTTACCCCGGGAACACCCAATGCTGGACACTCAGTATAATAACAAAAAGTATGGATACCGACTTCCCAATCCAAAGTAGTGGTTGGATCAGATCCACGCATTGTATGAGTCCAAAGAGTTCCGGCATCATCTGTAGCTATTGCCGGTCCCATATAAAAATACTCCCCGGTTGAGCTATTGCGAGTAACCGGATATATTGTTGGAGCATTTCCTCCTGAGAATGTTTCAGCAACAACATTTGAACCCGACTTGTATATTTTATACCCTTTCGTACAATATTGCAAATCAGGATGCATATCAGAAATTGCAGTAGGTGCGGGCAATGTAAATATTGCTCCATCTGCCACTGCTGATTGCAAATATTTTGAACCAACTTCATATGTTTCTGAATATGCCTGCCAATCAATTGATTTTACTGAAAATGTTTGTGCCGATGCATTAAAAGCTAATGCTAATACACTAAAGAGCATTGCATTACGCAAAAATAGTTTAATTAGTCTCATTAATTGAGTATTTAGATTAATAAAAACAATCTTTTTTACCTATAAATGATTTGCAACCGACTATCACACGACCGTCGGTTGCAAATATAATCTTTTTTATCCGATAAGATTTTTACCTGTCATCTCGGTTGGTTGTTCGATGCCCATGATGTGAAGAATTGTTGGAGCAACGTCGGCAAGGATACCATCGGCAACCTTAGCATCTTTGTTAGCTGTTACATACACACAAGGCACTGGGTTAAGAGAGTGAGCTGTGTTTGGAGTGCCGTCAGCATTTACAGCGTTATCGGCATTACCATGGTCAGCGATGATGATTACCTCATAGTCAGCAGCCTTAGCAGCCTCAACGGTTTCTTTCACACATTCATCAACAGCCTTAACTGCTTTTTCGATTGCTTCGTAGATACCGGTGTGACCTACCATATCGCCGTTAGCATAGTTTACTACGATAAAATCAAATTTTTCTGACTTGATAGCCTCAACCAATTTATCTTTCACTTCGTATGCACTCATTTCGGGCTTAAGGTCGTAAGTAGCCACTTTTGGAGAAGCCACAAGGATACGTTCTTCACCTTCGTAGGGAGTTTCACGACCACCATTGAAGAAGAAAGTAACGTGAGCATACTTTTCTGTTTCAGCAATGTGAAGTTGAGATTTATTGAGCGAAGAAAGATATTCACCAAGAGTGTTTGACACATTTTCTTTATCGAAAAGAATATGAACACCTTTGAATGACGCATCGTAAGGAGTCATACAATAATATTGTAGATTAGGGATTGTCATCATTCCTTCTTCAGGCATATCTTGTTGAGTCAACACGATAGTCAATTCTTTAGCACGGTCGTTGCGATAGTTATAGAAAATCACCACATCACCCTCTTTGATGCGGCCATCAACATTTGCGTTAACGATAGGTTTCACAAATTCGTCGGTAATATCTGCGTCGTATGAAGCTTGCATTGCAGCAACCATATCAGTAGCTTTCTCCCCTACACCATTTACCAACAAGTCGTATGCTTCTTTCACACGTTCCCAACGTTTGTCGCGGTCCATTGCATAGTAGCGACCGATGATTGAAGCAACCACACCTGCCGATTTTGCACAATGGTTTTGAAGTTGTTCGATAAAACCTTTACCACTACGAGGGTCTGTATCACGACCGTCCATGAAGCAGTGGATAAATACGTTATCAAGGTTATAATGTTTTGCTATGTCGCAAAGAGCATATACATGTTCGAGTGAAGAGTGTACACCACCATCAGAGGTCAATCCCATAAAGTGGATTGATTTGCCATTTTCTTTTGCGTAAGAGAAAGCATTCTTGATTTCTGGATTTTCGAGAATTGAACCATCTTTACAAGCCTTGTTGATTTTCACAAGGTCTTGATAAAGCACACGACCTGCTCCAATATTCAAGTGACCTACTTCTGAGTTACCCATTTGGCCATCGGGCAAACCAACATTTTCGCCACTTGCTTGAAGTTGTGAATTAGGATACGTTTCAGTCAAATAATCCCAATAAGGAGTGGGTGTAGAATAAATTACATCACCTTTTGATTTGTTTCCGATTCCCCAACCATCGAGAATCATCAATAATGCTTTTTTAGCCATAGTTTTATATCTAAATTTATTATTTTTATTTCATAAAAAATTTCAAGCTACAAAGTTACAAAATTTACACCACATATTAAAACAATAACAAACTTGAATGTACACACTTTGAATTTAGCACAGAATATAATTTATTAAATAATGTTAAAATGCTGTGGGAGGGTAATTTTTAATCTTTATATTTGAAGATTAAAACTTAAATAACTCTAATTTTAATATTTTACTAACATGAAAAAACTTTCCACCCTCTTGTTTTCCTTGCTATTTTGTGTAATAAGTAGCAATGCAGCAATCTACCTCATAAGTAGTAATGCCATTAAGGAATGGGCGTCCATAAAACATAATGGGCATTGGTTTACTATTGGCGTTAATACCTTTCCCGATTTTGAGTCATTCTGTCAGGCCAATATCGAAGAAAATTCTACTGTTTATGTTGCCGACGGAACATATAGCGACAATATCACAATTTCAACCAAAGGACTAACAATCTTAGGCAACAATGCTTTTAACGACTGGACCGGAACTCGTAAAGCAGAGTCGATTATCACAGGAACTATCGACATTAAAGCATCAAATGTAACCATCAATGGATTTTATTTTACCGGGAATGGTCGCATACAATCAACAAATGCCACCAACGCCAATCCTTTGAGCGGCATAAAAGTAACATACAACTATTTTAAAGAATCGGACTTAAAACGAGGGACTCACAATGCCCTTGTTAGGTTTGGTGAAATGATAACAAACGCTGATGTCAACAACGTCTCATCACAATGCCGCTACAAAGATTGTGAAGCATCTCACAACTGTTTTATGGGCGACGCAACCCACTACCCCAACTGCATCAGCTTTGGTGGTGCATTTGGTACAACAACAGTTATCGACAACTATTTTTATGATGGAGGCACAAGTGTTTATTTCGCAAATGCCCAAGGCTCTCTCAACATCAAGAACAATGTATTTAAGAACGTAGGTAAAACTACGTTTACAGCTCCCGATGGTGGCAATAAAGGCGATTTCTGTATTGCAATATACCGCAGTGCATTTGCCAATTCGACCACTGCCAATATCATTGCCAACGAGTTTGACGGTTGCTATGGTCAAGCCTCACTATTCCCCCTAATTCGCATTTTCCAAGGAAGTAGTGGGACTACAAGTGAAGTTCAGCCCCTAAATTTCCGTGTAAACGTAAATGAAAATACTTTCAAAAACAAGACTTCGGTTGTGCCCAACGCTACTCATAGCCAAGCCGGAGATAAGCTATTACTTTACAGCGATGAGAGTGCTGCCGGAAAGAAAGTTAAATTCAACCTCTCTAACAATCACTACGACAATCGTTTCTACAAATTTGCATGGACAACTCTTGACGATGGTTTAGGTGCTCGTGAAATTTATGCCGACCAATTCTCTCGCTTTTACCATGCTTGTATGACCGACAATAAAATGTCAAGTTGGACAAGTTCATTAACAGGGACCGACGTAGCCGACCATGTTTTAAGTCTTGAGCTTGATGATGTTACAGTGCTTCAAAGTTTCGACATCGACCCTCTCACCGGAGACTTGTATTTTTCTCAAATGATGCCAACTACTCGCAACAATAACTATAACACACTTCATGGACTCCCCTCAAACCATGATGGTATCGTTATCACTCGTGTTCCATGTACAGGTATCGATGGCTATAAATACACATATAGCTCAAATGTAGAATCTATGGAAATTGGATATGGTGGTCATGGCACAAATATTTGTACAGTTCGCGATAAAAATGGCGAACTATGGGTTTGGGGAGGCGGTAATGCTTCGGTCAACGACAACAACGACAAATCGGCAACCACGGCACGTTTCAAATTTGAAAAAGGGACCGACCTCAACCTCAACGTATCAAAAGACACAGAAAAAATCAAAATAATTAACGAATTAGATGCCGGAAACGAATACCCAGCCGTCGATGAAACATCGCGCTATCTCTGCATTTACACCACAACAACCAATGTCCACACCTACAGCATCTACGACCTTGACGATGCTCTTGAAGGGAAGAAAACTCTCATTAAAAGAGTAAATCTCAACGTTGGGGATAACAAACGTCCGGCTATTAACAATGATAATGGTTATGCCACTTGGTATATTCAAGGTTTTGACATCAATGGCGACCACCTCTATATCTATGAGGGAACACCCAGAGGCGAAGAAGGAAATATTAACTCAACCGATCCTACTATCGTGCTCACTTGCTACAACTGGCGTACTAACACTTGTGTATATCGTGCTATGATTTACGACGATCGCTTTGATAATGCAGTGTATGGTGAACCCGAAGGATTGGTTATTCGTCCTGATAAGTATGGTCATGCCTGTCTATATTTTGCTCTTGTTAATGGTAATGCAGGCTCTCGAAAAGTAAATATTTACAAACATATTATCGACTATCACCCTGGTTATGATGCAACTAACAATAAAGCTACATATACAGGAACAACTACCGAAACTTCAGCTCATTTCAAAGGCGACTACCCCAATTTGAATTACTCTTGCGACACACAAAGCATCAGTTTAGCAACTTCAGCAGTCGGCGAAACCAACTCTAAAACTGTAACTATTACTAATGGTGAATATATTTTTGGTGAGTGGTATGGTGTTATTACTGGTGAAGATGGTGAAGCCTTTAACGTAACAATCAACCCAAACAACGCATTTTCCGAAAAAGCGACGGCAACTGTTTCATTTAGTGTAACAAGTAAGAACACGGAGAAAACAAGCTATAATGCTAATCTTCGTTTATTCTCACCCTGTGCAAGCTCAAATGCCGAATCTAACGACATTGTTATTCCATTAACTGCCTCATACACCGGTCCAACAACCAACATTGAGCAAAATGGCATCACAAAGGATATTGCCATAAACGTCAATGATAAAATTCTCACAGTAGAGAATGCTGAGGTTAATGAAATTTTAGTTTATGCCCCAACCGGTGCATTTATGACAAGTGTCAAAAATCAAAATTCTATCGATTTATATAATCTTAACGGCATGTTTATAGTAAACGTTATAACTACCGATTCTGCTACCCACTCTGCAAAAGTTATTGTAAAATAACCTAAGTCGAGGAATATTATCATAAAAACCACTCCTATATTTGGGGTGGTTTTTATTTATTCGAACATTTTTTACCAATAAAAGGGTATAATTTGTTAATATTCCTTATATTTGCAGAATTAAACGAAGTATAGCCCTATTTAATCGACAAAACAACCAAATCATGAAAAAACTTTCTTTACTTTTCATTTTATTATTTTGCTGCATCTCACACAGTTACGCTGTAACTTATCTTATTAGTAACAAAGCAACAAATACAGGCGAAGTGCTAACCCATAATGGGTTAAAATTCATCGTAGGACAAACTGCATTTGCTGACTTTGCTACATTTTCATCAGCAAACATTGTAGAAAACTCTACAGTATATGTTGCAAGTGGCACATATAGTGGCAATATCGACATTACCACCAATGGATTGACATTCTTAGGCAATAATGCTTTCATCGACTGGACAACCAACCACAAAAGCGAATCAACTATTACAGGCACAATTAATATAAATGCGTCAAATACCACAATCAATGGTTTCAAATTTACCGAAGGAGGGCGCATTAAATCAACCTCCGGCACCAATTCTGCACCGTTAAGTGGCATCAAGGTAATATACAACTATTTCACAGGTTCTACCGTGAAACGCTCTACATCTTCACCATTAGTGGAAATTGGTAATGTTATAGCTAATGCCGACGCTAACGCAACCACATCGCAACGCAGATATAAAGATTGTGAAGCATCTCATAATTATTTTGAGGGAGATGCTACTCACTACCCCAACTGCATTAGTTTTGGCGGTGCTTTTGGCACTACTACTGTAATTGACAACTATTTCTATGATGGTGGGACAAGCGTTTATTTTGCAAATGCACAAGGTACTCTTAATATCAAATATAATGTATTCAAAAATGTAGGAAAGACAACCTATTCTGCTCCCGATGGTGACAGTAAAGGTGATTTTTGCATCGGTCTATATCGTAGTGGATATGCCAATTCAACAACTGCCAACATTATAGCAAATGAATTTGACAACTGCTATGGACAAACCTCCCTATTTCCTCTAATACGTGTTTACCAAGGTAATTCGGGAGGCACCGATCAAGTAACACCCAAAAACTATCGAATAAATCTAAATGAAAATACATTCAAAAACAAAACAACTACACTCCCTTCGGCAAGCCACAATCAAGCAGGAGAGAAATTAATTCTTTACAACGACAAAGGTACCGGTGGTGGAATAATTTTTAATCTTGCCAACAACCACTATGACAATCGTTTCTATAAATTTGCATGGGTAACTCTTCAAGACGGACAAGGGATTAGAGAAGTTTATGCCGACCAATTCACTCGATTTGACTTAGGTGGCAAGATGTCAACCTTTGGCACCAGCACTTTAACCGGGACAGATGTTACCAACCATGCAACAGGAGTTGGGCTTGGTGCAGTTACAGTAATTCAAAGTTTCGACATCGACCCAATCACAGGCGACATGTATTTCATTCAAAAAATGAACGCATCACGCATCACGTCCTACAATTCATTATATGGACTTGACTCTAATCACGATGGGCTAACCGTAACTCGCGTACCTTGTACAAAGATTGATGGATACTCTTACACCTACAGCACAGCCATTCAGTCAATGGAAATTGGTTATGGCGGACACGGCACAAATATGTGTTTTGTTCGAGATAAAGATGGTCAAGGTTGGTTATGGTCGGGAGGTAAAGCCACTATAAAAAGTGGCGATGACACTTCTGGTTCTACTGCTCGTTGGAAATTTGCCAATGGCACAGATATTAATCTCGACGGCTCTGGCAACACCGACAGTGGTGTGAAATATTTCAACGTTACAGGCTCTAACGACTACCCCGCTTGCGATGAAAATTCACGATACCTTTGTGTTAGAACAAGCGGTTCGGGAATTAACACTTATCAAATTTTTGACCTTGATGACGCTCTCGAAGGCACAAAAACTCCAATTAAAACCGTAGAACTCTCCAAAGGCGAATTTGCTCAATCATCAATCTCTGGCGATGGTGGATATAACACTTGGGACTTCCAAAGTTTTGATATAAATGGCGACTACATCTATGTTCTTGAAGGTTGTAGCGAAGAAAACAGCAATACAATTACGTCAGGAGACCCTACTCTCATAATCACTTGCTATAATTGGCGCAGTAATGAATATTGCTATCGCAAGCGTCTCGACTATGGTCGTATCAATAGCTTGTTTGGAGAGCCTGAAGGCATGGTATTACGTTTTGACCAATACGGGCATGCTTGCCTTTTTGTTGCTGTGGTAAATGGTCCCTCAGGTTCACGCAAAGCAAATGTGTATAAATATATCATCGACTATCACACAGGGTATGACGAAGCCAATGCAAAAACCACTAATAGTGGTGATGACACTAACACCACCGGCAACTTCGACTCCGACTATCCGTCAATTACATATAGTTGTAATACTTCCAGCCTTAACTTCTCAGCATCAACTTCAAGTGATAAACCATCTCAAACCGTTAAAATCACAAATGGTGAATACATACATGGTCAATGGTATGGAGTGATTACCGGCGAAGATGGCGATGCTTTCACTGTTACAACCAAAGACAACAATGCGTTCTCTTCATCGGCATCGGTTACGGTTACATTTACGCCAAAGACCAACAAGTCAACCTACAACGCAACTCTCCGCTTATTCTCTCCGCTTGCCAGTTCAAATGTAGAGTCAAACGACATTGTAATTCCTATTACAGCCACATATTACGGAGCCGGAAATGAAGACCCCGAAACACCAACTATTACAACAAGTTCATCGTCGGTCTCTCTTTCCACTCAAGTAGGAACTCCCACCTCATCAAAGGTTACAATCGAGGGAAATTCTCTCAGTGGCAACATCAATCTATCGCTCTCAGGTGCTAATGCTGACCAATTCTCACTTAGCAATACATCTCTTTCAGCTGCCGGTGGAACAATTACTATTACCTATGATCCGACAACAGCCGGAAGCCATAAAGCAAAAATAACTGCATCATCTTCTGATGCCGATAATGTTGAAATCTCGCTATCGGGCACTGCAACAAAAGCCCCTGAAGAACCAGAAGAACCAGAAGCTGTAACAGGATACTCCCTTACCCAAGATTGGGCACAAACAAGTGGACATCTCACAGCCGGCACTAACACTCGTTGGGCAACAGGTTTTAAAGGTAAGATTTACATCAACGACCATGCTAATTCATTACTATATTATTGGGCCCAAAACGGATTAACAAACACCAATATTTCATCTGCAGCAGGTACAGCTATCACAAGCGATGACGTCGGAAATATTATCGTTTCAACATCAATGTATGCCGGAGGTAACACTGCAATGAAAGTACTACCGGCTAATGGCACTGCTTTCCAAAACCTAACCCTTACGATGCCCGACGGTGTTACTGCCAACCAAATGCAATATCTCGGCAAAGCAATCGGTAACATTATGAGTAATGAAGGTGGAGCCATTTTCATCTTCCCCAAAGATGCTACTGCCGTAGCAAAAATTATCATCAAAAATGGCATGCAAACTTCTGCCACTAAAATTGATGTAACTGCAATCACTGCCGATGCTCAATCTATCGCAATACCATTTGCCAACAATATTAACAGCAACGACATTGCTGCTCGCGTGCGTGGAAAAAATCATTTCTATTACAACAATGGCTCTAACTTTGTAGCATTCCCTAACAATGGAATTAATACGACCCAAGGGGGAACTTTATTTACCCTTAACAACACATTATTTGCGGTAGAACCTATCGGAACTGCCTATCTTGATGGCTTCCAAATTGTTGACATTACAAACAACTCAATTGTTGCCACCCACAATGCTCAATTCACCACTGCAGTAGCTGCCCCCAACCCTAACTGCATCACTGCTGAAGTAGTCAATAATAATGAAGTAAAACTTTATCAATACGTTCCAGGACAAATTGCGGCCCAATACACTTTTACACTCACTACGTCGGGTATTGAAGATGTTACAATTGAAAATAATGCTAAAATGACTGTGATAAACAACGGCAATACCCTAAAAATCTCAGGCATAGATATTGCAACCGTTGCAATATATTCAATCAACGGCACAATGGTTGCCTACGATACAGATAACAATATTGATATTTCCGGATTAAATGGCGTGTATATCGTCATTGCAAAAACAATCGATGGCAATCAATACACTGCAAAAGCAATTATCAAATAACACATTACTTACAAGCAAAATGGGCTGTTCCAAACGTTAGAACAGCCCATTTTTCATCATTTCACAACATCTATTTCACAGCTCCATGGAATATCCAAGCACCAGGGGCGTTTTGATTTGCAATGGAGTCTAGATAATGCTTGGCTTTTGCCTTATCAACATTGTTATATACTGCAACGCGATGCAATGTTGAATCTGAAATTATATACGCATTAGCATATTTCCCACTTTCAATTATTTTCTCTGCACTTTCTATCGATTTCAATGTCATGACAACTACATGATATGTCGAATCCTCACTTGCCAATAATTGCTGAGCGACATTCTCATCAACGCCATTTGACTTATCATTCTGTAACACATCAATTGTATCAATCACAGAAGTACCACCATTTTCCTCCTCGTTTTGAACGATTTCGTTAGTCGCAACAAATAAACTACTCATATCTGGAACTAACTTATTCCATTCCGGATCATTGATAAATTTATATGTTACTATTGCTAAAACTCCCAATATTAACAATGTCGTGCAGAATGCCCATTCGGGAATCCATAATATCTTTCGTGATTTTTCTCCTATGCTTTCTACATCAATTGGCTCTTCTAAACCCTGAACATCTTCCGCTATCTCCTCTTTTAACGATTCAGTAGATGCATTTATATCAGCCATTGATTCTCCAATAGCCACAATGTCACTCTTAGAGGTTTCTTCATTAAGCAACTTTTCTTGTATAATCTCTGATTCTGTCCCCAAATCCTCATTTTCAACTTCCTTTTCATGTTGAGTTTCTTCAACTTTAAGATAGACTATCTCTGGCATTGGGTCTTTGAGTGCAACACCACAATTTGAACAAAAATTGGCATTTTCTAATGTTTCAAAGCCACATCTAAAACATTTATTCATATTCACACTTTTAATATTCATAAAACAAAAACAGGTTAACTGCTATTGCAATCAACCTGCTATTCAATGAAACGTGTCCGAGATGAGATTCGAACTCACACAGCCGCACGGCCACTACCCCCTCAAAGTAGCGTGTCTACCAATTCCACCACCCGGACGAGTATCAATCTCGGAATCGAGACGACAAAAAAATTAGAGCGAAAAACGGGACTCGAACCCGCGACCCCAACCTTGGCAAGGTTGTGCTCTACCAACTGAGCTATTTTCGCAATTCTAATCTCTTTTCAAAGACTGATGTATTTCATTGTTCTCTTTGAGCGAAAAACGGGACTCGAACCCGCGACCCCAACCTTGGCAAGGTTGTGCTCTACCAACTGAGCTATTTTCGCAATTGCGATGCAAAGGTAGGCATTATTTTTGAATTAGCAAACGTTTTACTGTTTTTTTTCAAAATATTTTACAGCTTTACCTCCTGTAAAATTTTAACCAAGTAATATTCAGGCTTTTAATTTCAAGTATTTTTCCAGACAAAAAAAACATTTTTTCAAAGGCCTCAACCTCTCTTTTCTTTTAATTCAAATTTTTGTCGTATCTTTGTATATAAAAAGAAAGCATGCGTAATACAACATTTGACATAATGAAATTTGTGGCTATCATCGCTATGATAGTGGGACATTGTGTACATGATTGGCGACAAATCTGCATTTACGTTTGGCACATGCCTCTATTTTTTTTCATTGGTGGATACTTCTTTAAGCCTTATTCGATTTCTTATGCAATTAAATACAACGCCAAAAGGCTTTTAATCCCGTACCTTATATGTAGTATTATCACATTACTATTTTTTTGTGCAATTCATTTTTTTTCGCACAACATAGACATATTCAGTTCAATTACACCTTTATTCTTTGGAGGTGGACTATTTCTCAGCAATTATTCCATCTATCATATATGGTTCTTTATTGCCCTATTTCTTTGCTCTATAATATATACGGTTATTTATAATTATATACCACACAATTATTCTCGCACTATCATCGCCATATTAATTACTACTATTGGATATTTTTTAGGAGAATATTATGGAACAAATATTCCATTTTTAATCCCTCAAGCTTGTGTTGCAATAATATTCTTCCATGCAGGATATTTATATAAAATTTATGACTCAATTACCCCCAAGTCATACTCTTTTATTTGGTGGATTTTATCCATAATATTTGCGTTTTGGTCTTTCTCTGTAGGATCTATCGACATAGCAACAAACAAATATTCTTTATTCCCAATAAATATATTAGGTGCATTAGGTGGGATATTTATCGTAATGCAGTTAAGCTACTTCTCTCATATATCCCTGCCTAAACTCACAAACAAAGTTGCTTTTGTAGGTTCTATTTCCATTTTAATATTTTCAGTTCATTTCATTGAATCAACATTTGGGATATCAAAATATATTACCTCCAACCTTTTATTTTTTATTGATAATTACAGAGAAACAACTATCGAAAAAATACTTTTTGCACTAATAGTTTCGTTATTACTATATCAAATTCCGATAGTGCGACACTTATTTCGCCTATCTAAACATCAATACATCGACATCAAACAATTAAAATCATGAATATTGCCATCGTAGGAACCGGATATGTGGGACTTGTTTCAGGAACATGCTTTTCCGACATGGGAATCAACGTTACATGCGTTGATGTAGATCAAACAAAAATCGACAATCTAAAAAAAGGCATTATCCCTATCTATGAACCTGGACTTGAAGAGATGGTCAAAAAAAACATCAAGGTGGGCCGTCTTAAATTTGAAACCGACCTCACTCGCATACTCGACGATGTTGACGTTGTGTTCAGTGCTGTTGGAACTCCTCCTGATGAAGACGGCAGTGCCGACCTTAGATATGTCCTTGCTGTGGCAAAAACTATTGGGCAAAACATAAATAAACACACCGTTGTTGTAACCAAGAGTACCGTACCTGTAGGAACTGCGGCTAAAGTCAAAGCCACAATTCAAGAAGAACTCGATCGACGTGGGGTAAATATTGAATTTGACGTAGCCTCAAACCCTGAATTTCTAAAGGAGGGAGCAGCAATTAAAGACTTCATGAGCCCCGACCGTGTTGTGGTTGGAGTAGAATCAGAACGTGCACGCAAAATCATGTCGCGTCTCTACAAACCATTCATGCTCGTTAATGATCGTATGATTTTTACCGACATTCCATCAGCTGAAATGATAAAATATGCAGCAAATGCCATGCTTGCAACTCGCATTTCATTCATGAACGATATTGCTAATCTTTGTGAGTTAGTCGGTGCCGATGTTAACATGGTAAGAAAAGGTATTGGCTCCGACAATCGCATTGGAAAAAAATTCTTATATCCGGGTTGTGGATATGGTGGCAGTTGCTTCCCCAAAGATGTTAAAGCCCTAATAAAAACAGCCGAAAAAGCAGGATATAATATGCGAGTGCTTAAAGCTGTTGAAGATGTCAACGAGCAACAAAAAGAAGTTCTTTTCAATAAATTAATGAAGCACTTCAACAACGACATTAAAGGAAAAACAATTGCAATGTGGGGACTTGCTTTCAAACCCGAAACCGACGACATGCGCGAAGCTCCTTCTCTCGTCCTCATCGACAAAATCGTTGCCGCCGGAGGAATCGTAAAAGTGTTTGACCCTATCGCAATAGACGAATGCAAACGTCGCATTGGCAACAAAGTCATTTATGGCTCTGATATGTATGATGCAGCTCTTGATGCCGACGCTTTATTATTGGTTACCGAATGGCGAGAATTTCGATTCCCTAACTTTGCAATTCTTGGCAAAGTTATGAAAGAGAAAACAATCATTGATGGCAGAAATATCTATGACCGAAACGAACTCGAACAAAACGAATTCACATATTATAAAATAGGATAATCGCCCATTCAATGCCTTCTGATTGCAAAATAGAATCGCACATCACTCGCAACGCATTGATGTTATATGTGAGAATGCTCGTAACTATTTTCATTGGGCTATACACTTCGCGCGTAGTATTAGAGCAACTTGGCATTAACGATTTTGGGATATATGGAGTTGTCGGTAGCATTATCGCCTTAACCGAGTTTGTCAATTCGGCGTTAAACAGCTCTTTTTCGAGGTTTTTCGCCTATCATATAGGTCAAAACAATAAAGGCTCCCAAAATCAAGTATATGGCTCTTCCTTAATTATCTCATTAATTGCAGCATTATTTATCCTCATTTTAGGTAAAACAATTGGATTATGGTATTTCACTAATTATCTCGATATCCCTTCCAATCGCATCGAAATAGCCAGATTCACATATCATTGTTGTGTCATAGGTGCTGCATTAAAAGTAATGCAACTACCATTTAGCTCATGTATGATTGCCAACGAAAAAATGGTAGCATTTGCCTATATCGAAATCCTAAATTCAGTACTACGATTAAGTGCAGCTATTTTTCTTATGCTTAGTACATTTGACAAACTTTACACCTATTCAATTCTTATATTAGCAGTTACAATCGTTATATTCTTCTGCTACTTGGTTTATTGCAAAACGAAGCTAAATGAATGTAAGAGATTTGCATATTCAAAAAACACACTTACGCAAATGTCGAAATTCTACACACTCGATCTTTACGGCACAATATGTTACTCTACTCGAAACCACGGCACTTCTCTTATATTAAACCATTTTTTTGGTGTAGCACTTAATGCCTCAAATGCAATAGCACTAAGCATTCAAAACATTCTTAATGGAGTAGCCGGAAACATCATCACAGCTTTTAACCCTCAAATCATAAAACAATATTCAGTCGGCTCCATCGACACTATGCTATATTTCGTATTTAAGGCAACACGATATACATCATATTTGTTTCTCATCATCGCTATTCCTTTAATCATTGAAACAGAGCAGATTTTACACATTTGGTTAGGTCCGAATATCCCCGAATATTCTACCAGTTTTTGCCAACTCACAATCATCTCGACTGGATTGGCAATTCCCATCAATATTCTTAACACCTGCATTCATGCCACAGGTCGTATAAAATTCCTGAGTATTGGAATTGGCTCAACATACCTTCTCTCCCTACTTATTATATACATAGCTTTTACCAATGGACTATCGCCCAACTTTGCATTCATCATATATATTGCAATTATGTGCATCATTGTAATACTCACTCTATTAAATGCTTGCCACCTAATAAATCAACTCAAATTGTCATTATACCTAAAGAATGTAATACTACCATTTTGTGCTGTATTAGCATTATCAATCTCAATCCCATTATTGCTACATTCTATGTTAGACGAAAGCATTCTGCTAACTATAATTGTAATAGCTGTTTCTATAACCACAACTATTGGGTCAATATTCCTTTTAGGACTAAACACCGACGAACGTAACGCTATCATCGCCAAGATAAAAAAATGGCGTTAAAAACCTTATATCGATTTCTATCGCCATTTACTTGTGGAGCTGGAGGGGATTGAACCCTCGTCCAAACGTGGAACTAATGAGCTTTCTACACGCTTAGTCTTTTCTTGGTTTTTGTGTCATGGCAGGCAAAAGACAACCAACCACAACCTTAGCCTCTAAAAACTTCGGCAACCGCACGAGGCATTTGGCTGCCTATTCCCGATTTACCTGCACCACCTATTCAATCCGTCTCGGGAAAAGGACAATTGGGTGATGTCTTGTCTCTGCAACTGTTGCGGAGATTAAGCTAATCTACTGTACTTCGATTAAGCAGCAAGAGCGTAGTTATTTTCGCCATTTAAGATTGCGATGTCCCTGATTAAAGAGAGTAGGCATCATTTCTCTGCGTGCTTACACACCACCTCTACACGCTGTCAAAGCCAGTCAGCCCCTATTGCATTATTAGAAATAATGTTATAGCAATGCAAAGATAGTGAATTATTTTTGTTTTAATTATGCTATTCACTAATTTTGCACGTCAAATTCAAATAAATAACAAATATTACGTCTATAAGTTTTGAAAAAATCGTCGCAACCATCTTTTATATTGTCAATAACACCCATTATTGCATTATTAATAACATTAATTGGAATCATCATTGCAAAAGGAGCTGATACAGCTCAAAACTATAGCTATTTAATACTTCTTGGTGTTGCAATTCTAAGCCTCACTCTATCTGTATTATTTTACCCTCAACCAATTAAAAAAATACTTGAGGGGATAAAAAAAAGTGCGTCACAAATACTACCGGCTATACCTATTTTAATTTTCATAGCTACGGTATCAGCTACTTGGATGTTAAGTGGAGTAGTGCCAACCTTAATCGACTACGGACTTAGCTTTATCAATCCTCAATTCTTTTTATTTATCGCTTGTATAGTATGTTCGGTTATTTCAGTACTTTCCGGCAGCTCGTGGTCAACAATCGCCACGATAGGCATCGCATTTCAAGGAATAGGACACGTAATGGGATATAGCGATGGGTGGATTGCCGGAGCAATTATATCAGGAGCTTACTTTGGCGACAAAGTCTCTCCCCTATCCGACACTACAGTTTTAGCTTCTTCATCATGTAAAGTTGAGCTTTTTACTCATATTAAATATCTAATGCTCACCTCATCACCGGCTATAATTTTAGCATTATTGATTTATACTTGTGTTGGCTTTTTTTCTTCAACCAACGATGTCTCGCAATCACTTGATGTTATCACTGCGTTGCAGTCATCATTCAATATTACTCCTTTGACACTTATAATTCCGGCAGTAACCGGTATTCTCATCGCAATGCGAGTAAAAACATACATAACCCTTGCAATCAGCTCACTACTTGGACTAATTGGGATTTTTGCATTCCAACCACAAATCATCGACATGATAGGCTATACATCATCATGGAGTGATATATTTATTATGTGTGCCGACATTCTATTTACCGAGACTACATTATCGACAGGCAACGAATTGCTCGACTCGTTAGTAAGTACAGGAGGAGTAGCCGGAATGATGCCTACTATATATCTCGTACTTTGTGCCATGATTTTTGGGGGCACATTAATTGGCACCGGCATGCTTAATGCGATTACACAAACATTTACCTATAAAATAATTTCGCTTCGACAAACCGTATCGGCAACAGTAGGGAGCGGATTGTTTCTAAACTGCTGCACAGGCGACCAATATTTGTCGCTCATACTTGGCGGTAACCTTTATCGCAACCTATATATTAAAAATGGATTAGAGCCACGCTTATTAAGTCGAACACTTGAAGACTCCATTTCTGTAACATCGGTCCTTATTCCATGGAATTCTTGTGGCGTAACACAATCAACCGTACTCGGCGTCGCTACCCTTACCTATCTACCCTACTGTATATTCAACATTGCAAGCCCTCTGCTATCACTCCTTTTTGCTTGGTTCGGATATAAAATTAGGATATTAAAGAATTAATTAGTAATTTTGAGATTATATTAAAATCTCAATTATCATGAATCGACGCGACATGCTAAAAGTTACCGGTACGACTATTGCCGGAGCTACATTATTGGGGACAGGAGCATTTGCAAATGTACCAAACCAACAATCAAAAACAAAGAAAGCTTTAATAATTGGAGCACACCCCGACGATCCCGAAACCGGCTGTGGGGGAACTATGTTGATGCTTCGCAAAGCCGGGTGGGAAGTTGTATCGGTATATCTCACAAAAGGGCATGGCGGAATTGCTGGAAAAACACACGACGAAGCTGCAACAATACGCACCCAAGAAGCAATTGAGGCTTGTAAAATTCTTGATGCTCGCCCCATTTTTATGACCCAAATCGACGGCAATGCCGAGGTTACAAAAGCACGATATGCTGAAATGCAAGAACTTATCGCTACAGAAAGACCAGATATAGTGTTCACCCATTGGCCTATTGACTCACACACCGACCACCGAGTATGTTCAACCCTTGTTTACAACGCATGGCGAAGACTTGATTATAGTTTTGAGTTATATTACTTTGAAGTAATGAGTGGCACACAAACTCAGTTATTCCAACCCACCGACTATGTTGATATATCATCAGTAACAGAGCAAAAGTACCAAGCATGTCTATGTCACAAAAGCCAAAATATGGAACCATTATACAACGATTGGCATATTCCGATGGAAAAGTTCAGAGGCTTGGAGTTTCGTTGCAAACGAGCTGAAGCATTTATCCACCTTCGCCACGACACAAGCGATATCACAACTTAAACTATTTACACATATATAGAAACAAGCCACTCTGTAAAAAAACAAAGTGGCTTGTTATTATAATTACCAAAATCCTAATTTATCGATATCTCGATTCTCTCCTAAAATCAAAATGTTAGCACAATATTATTTTCTTCAGCGATGCGACGCATATTAAGAATCGCATAACGCATACGCCCAAGTGCAGTATTAATACTTACATTTGTTGCATCTGCAATCTCCTTAAAGCTCATATTTTGATAATATCGCATCACTAACACTTCACGTTGGCTATCAGGAAGAGCATCAACAATACGCCTAACATCTTTATGGATTTGACTTACAACCATTGTGTCTTCAATATTATCTTCACACAAATCCTTTCTATTAAGCAGATTTGTCTCTTCATCGTCGGTTGATACTGTATTTTCAGATTTTTCTTGTCGAAAGAAATCAATAATAAGATTATGGGCTATACGAGTAATCCACGCCGAAAACTTTCCATTCTCGGTGTAACGACCTTGCTTAATCGTCATAATAGCCTTAACAAAAGTCTCCTGAAAAATATCTTCAGCAAGATCTCTGTTCTTTACAATATGTAATATATATGAGAAAACACGTGATTGATGACGAGAAAGAAGTACATCAAACGCTTCATTACTACCTTTAGCATACTGAAGCACCAACTGATCATCGGTGAGTTTTTTTAATACTTGCATTACTAATCTATTTTTAAGTTTTTAGAGTAGTGTTGTGCTATAGGCAGAAATGTTTTATAGGTTAAAAATTAAAATTTATTGGTTTATCGAGTGCAAATCTAACAAACCAAAATGAATTGAACAAACATTTCCTTGATTTTTTTAGATTAATTCACATTTACCACACAATAAAACATGCATTATTTAGTACATAGCTTCAAAATATTCAGCATATTACACTTTGTTCTCTGAACATACCGAAAAAAATAAAAATTTTGCGTCATTTCAATAATAAATAGACTTAACAATCGTTTATCATAATGTATTAACTATTATAAGATTTTGCCAATGAAGAAAATCTCTACTCAATTAATGGCAACTACAAACGCAAAACATGAGGACTTAAAAAGCTTCACACCTCGAAAATCAACAATTGATTTCATTAAGCAATTTGCTCGAAGCTACAACTACAACAGTAAACTTCACCCCTCATTAGGCGGATTTATTGCCAACTAAAACAAAATCAATAGCGACAGTCGTTTCAAAACATGTCGCTATTATTATTTTTACGACAATTTATTCAACATTAAAGCGATTATACCCCCCACTATTGCATAACTGAAAAAATATTACTAACTTTGCACCCGTTTTAACAACCAATTTTAATAATTAATTTTATGAATCATTACGAAACCGTTTTCATTTTAACTCCCGTTTTGTCTGATGTTCAGATGAAGGAAGCGGTAGAAAAGTTCACTAAAGTGTTGACCGACAATGGTGCAGCTATCGTGAACGAAGAAAATTGGGGCTTGCGTAAGCTTGCTTATCCAATTCAAAAAAAATCTACCGGATTTTACACATTAGTAGAATTTGATGCTGAGCCAAAAGCAATCAAAAAACTTGAAACTGCTTTCCGTCGCGATGAGCGCGTGCTCCGTTTCTTGACATTCCGTCTTGATAAGTATGCTGCTGAATACGCTGCTAAACGTCGCAGCTTAAAAGCATCTAAAGCTAACGCACCTAAAGAAGTAAAGGAGGACTAAATTATGGCACAACAATCAGAAATTCGCTATCTCACTCCACTATCAGTGGATGTTAAGAAGAAAAAATATTGCCGTTTCAAAAGAAGCGGAATCAAGTATGTAGATTACAAAGATCCTGAATTCCTCAAGAAGTTCCTCAACGAGCAAGGCAAAATCCTTCCTCGTCGCATCACTGGCACTTCTCTCAAGTTCCAACGTCGCGTAGCACAAGCTGTTAAGCGTGCTCGTCACTTGGCTCTTCTCCCATACGTAACTGACTTGATGAAATAACTTTAAAAGCTTAAGGAATTATGAAGATCATTCTTAAAGAAGACATTACCAATCTTGGTTATAAAGATGATGTTGTAGAAGTAAAAAACGGCTACGGTCGCAACTACCTCATCCCCCAAGGCAAAGCAGTTATTGCTACTCCTTCAGCTCTTAAAGTGCTTGCCGAAAACCAACGCCAACGTGCACACAAACTTGCTAAAATCAAAGCCGATGCTGAAGCTGCTGCTGTTGCATTGGAAGGTGTAACATTTACTATCGCAACTAAAGTTAGTGCTACCGGTACTATCTTTGGTGCAGTAAACGCAATCCAAGTATCTGAAGCACTTGGAAAACTCGGACACAACATCGATCGCAAGTTAATCGTAATTAAAGAAACTATCAAAGAAGTGGGTAACTATACTGCAACTATCAACCTTCACAAAGAGGTTTCAGTTGAAA
Source organism: uncultured Muribaculaceae bacterium (assembly GCA_904502025.1). Taxonomy (GTDB): domain Bacteria; phylum Bacteroidota; class Bacteroidia; order Bacteroidales; family Muribaculaceae; genus RGIG4079. The sequence continues at coordinate 14,395 of CAJGDJ010000008.1, read as the reverse complement.
TCCCATTTGAAGTTGTAGCTGAATAATAAAACAGACACAATATTTCTTCGACACCTCGACATTTTGTTCGAGGTGTCTTTATTTTTATTTAACGATATAACTATTTCTTTTCTCAAAAAAATTTGTACCTTAGCCAAATATTATTTTAACATTAACCACAGCCAAACTTATATACCACCAAATCTAATCCACAATGGAATATACCATTACCGATTACATCAATTTATCTTGGCTATATTGGATTGTAGTGTCGATTTACGCACTCACAATTCTAAGCATTATTGGAATTATCTTATCCGAGAACAGGAATCCGGTTAAATCACTTGCTTGGGTCTCAATTCTATTATTATTTCCGGCTGTTGGCATCATATTATATGTGTTTTTTGGGCGAAGCATTAAAAACAAGCACATGATATCTCGTCGCAACCGTCGCAAACTAAAACAAAGCTTCACCCACAATGCGACTCCCACTGATATTGAAAACAAAAACCTATCAACCGAGAGCATTCAACAAATAAACCTCACTCGAAGCCTACATGGTTCACACTTTTACATTCACAACGGATTAAAAATTTACACTGACGGAAAATCAAAATTTGACGACCTAAAAACCGACTTACGTAAGGCAACTAAATATATCAATATCCAATACTACATCTTTGAAGGAGACACAATTGGCAATGAAATAAAAAACATACTCATAAAAAAAGCCACAGAAGGAGTAACCGTCCGTGTTATGTATGACCACGTTGGTTCATTTCAAGTAAAAAACAAGTTTTTCAAAGAAATGGAGAAAGCCGGCATCTTGACACACCCATTTTTTAGAGTATCAGTTCCTGTTTTTGCCACCCGCATAAACTGGCGCAACCACCGAAAAATATGCATCATTGATGGTGAAATTGGATATATCGGAGGAATGAATATCGCCGACCGCTACCTAACCGGAGGCAAGTTCTCAACTTGGCGTGACACCCATTTGCGAGTTACAGGACCCATTTTATCGGCACTACAATATTCATTTACAGTCGATTGGAATTTCCTTAAGCCAACATTGGCAAATGAAGACAAGTTAACATACAAGCCAACGAATTTTGCCCCTGAAAATATAGGCATGCAGCTACTTTCAAGTGGTCCAACAAGCCAATGGAACAACATTGCATTGGTATTTCTAAAAGCAATATCTAATGCGAAGCATAGCATTCTCATTCAAACACCCTACTTTTTACCCACTGAGAGTCTCTTAAAAGCCCTACAAAGTGCCGCTCTATCAAATGTCAAGGTTTCTATAATGATTCCCAGAAACAGCGATTCAAAAACACTTCGTTACGCATCTTTCTCCTACATAAATGAATGCCTTAAATCAGGAATAAAATTTTATTTATACGAAGCCGGCATGCTCCACTGTAAATCAATTGTCATTGATAACGAATTTTCAACAGTCGGTTCTACTAATTTTGATTTCCGTAGTTTTGAACACAACTTTGAATGTAACTTATTTATTTATTCCTCCGATGTAAACTCTCAAATGCGTAAAATCTTTGCCGAAGATCTTAAACACTGCACTTCTATATCCAAAAAATCATGGCGTAAAAGACCCATATTCCAGAAAGCCTTAGAATCAATAACTCGACTATTAAGCCCAATACTATAACACATTACACTTATTTGAATAATTGAGACAAAAATTTTAACATAATTTTTATCTCAAAATTACATCTTAAAACGATTGTCGATTGAAAAAAAAACACTACATTTGTAAAAATTTGGATTTGAATGGTCGAAGATTTTAAGCAGACACTTGAACGATTACGCGGTAAAACCGATTTATTAACCAAACGTTACCAAGCATTGCTTCAAGAAAAGCAAGTTGCCGACATGCAAAATGAAGAACTAACAGCATTAACAAATAAGCAACAACAAGAAATCAATCGACTCCAGCAAGAGGTTGAATACCTCAAAGTTGTTACAACGCTTAATCCCAATCGCAATGACGTGGAAAAAAGCCGAGCATTTCTATCCGAATTAGTGCGGGAAATTGACAAATGCATCTCTGAACTAAAAGAATGATGCAACAATGGATGATAAAAAACAAATAGAAGTTTGCATAGCTGATTGTGCTCCAATTCCGATGTTGGTAAATATCGACGAAATTGACATTACCAACACGGCACAAGAAAGCGTAACACACCTTTGGAAAGTGTGGAAAAATCGCTATCGCAAAGAAAAATCTTCTTATGAGATTATGGCAATGGTTGCGTTTAGATATGCCATGTTATATTACTCAAAAGAAGCAAACGAATCAAACTTAAAATCGCTTCTTGAAAGCTTTGAAAAAGATCTTGATTCTCAATTATTGAAAACCGAATAAATTAATTACACCCAAGAGTGGGTTACATTTTATTCGAATTTAATTAGACAGTTTTTTATTCATATATTAAGAAATTACCTGCACTCTTAATTGCATTTTAGCAATTAATGGGTGCTTTTTATATTAACAACATTAAAACAACAAACAAAGATGGATATAATAATTTATCTAATCATCGGTCTATCAACGCTTGTCATAGGCATTATTGGCACTCTCATTGTGCAAAAATCGCTGGCTAAAAGCCGTGCTAAATCTATTATCGACGAAGCAACATCTGAAGCTGAAAACATCAAGAAAACGAAGATTCTTGAAGCTCGTGAAGAAGAATTAAAAATCAAAACCGAAGCTGAAAAACAAGCCAATAACAGATTGGCAAAAATTCAACAATCTGAAGCGAGAATAAAACAACGCGAGCTTCAACTCAACCAACAACAAAGCGAAAATCAACGTCAACGCAACGACATTGAAGCTACAAAAGCAAATCTTGAAGCACAATTCAGCATTGTTGAAAACAAACAGGCTGAACTTGACAAACTCAAACTTGCCGCACAAGAGGAACTTGAACACATCTCAGGTCTATCTTCTGAAGAAGCAAAAGAAAAACTTGTTGAATCATTAAAAGATGAAGCCAAAACCGCTGCAGCTTCCTACATCAACGACATAATGGACGAAGCTAAGATGACAGCAAACAAAGAAGCAAAACGCATTGTTGTTCAATCTATCCAACGCGTTGCTACTGAAACTGCCATTGAAAATTCGGTAACTGTATTCCACATTGATTCTGATGAAATAAAAGGACGTATCATTGGTCGCGAAGGTCGCAACATTCGTGCACTTGAAGCAGCTACAGGAATTGAAATCATCGTTGACGATACCCCTGAAGCAATCGTCCTATCGGGATTTGACCCTGTGCGTCGCGAAACCGCTCGTCTTGCTCTTCATCAACTCGTTGCCGATGGACGTATTCACCCTGCACGCATCGAAGAAGTTGTAGCTAAAGTTCGCAAACAACTTGAAGAAGAAATCATTGAAACAGGTAAACGCACTGCGATTGACCTCGGAATCCATGGGCTTCACCCCGATTTGATTCGCCTTGTAGGTAAAATGAAATACCGTTCAAGCTATGGACAAAACCTTTTACAACATGCTCGCGAGACAGCTAACCTTTGTGCAATAATGGCTTCAGAGCTTGGACTTAATCCTAAAAAAGCTCGTCGTGCCGGTTTACTTCATGATATTGGCAAAGTGCCCGATGAAGATCCAGAATTACCACACGCAATTTTAGGCATGAAACTTGCCGAAAAATATAAAGAAAAACCTGAAATCTGCAATGCTATCGGTGCTCACCACGACGAAATCGAGCAAACTACTTTGTTGGCTCCTATCGTTCAAGTGTGTGATGCCATTTCAGGTGCTCGTCCGGGTGCTCGCCGTGAAATCGTTGAAGCATACATCAAGCGTCTTAATGACCTTGAACAACTTGCTCTTTCATATCCTGGCGTTATCAAAACATACGCAATTCAAGCCGGACGCGAATTACGTGTAATTGTTGGTGCCGACAAGATTGATGATGTTGAAACTGAAAAACTTTCAGCCGAAATAGCAAAACGCATTCAAGACGAATTGGTATATCCGGGTCAAGTTAAGATCACTGTTATTCGCGAAACTCGTGCAGTTAGTTTTGCAAAATAATATCGCAGAGTTATGGCTACTGAAATCACAAATGATAATAACGCCACAGCTGCTGCCAACGAGAATTGTACAAATCAGCAAAACAAATGTCCTCGTGGCAAGCTTCATTGCTACAACTGGCTTGAAGATGTTCCCGGTGGATATGCTGATTTCGACATCGTAGAGGTGCAATTCAAAAACACTCGCAAAGGTTTTTATAAAAACAGCACCAATATACCTCTCGAAATTGGAGATATGGTAGCCGTTGAGGCTAATCCAGGGCATGACATTGGCTCCGTTTCCTTAACCGGAGAATTGGTTAAGCTTCAAATGAAAAAAGCCAACATCAAACCCGACACTGAAATTAAACGCGTTTTCCGAAAAGCAAAACAAAGCGACCTCGAAAAATACGAAGAAGCAAAAGCCAAGGAAAACGACACAATGATACGCTCTCGCAAAATTGCCGAAGCCCTAAATCTCAATATGAAAATTGGAGATGTTGAATATCAAGGTGATGGCAACAAAGCGATATTCTATTACATTGCCGACGAACGTGTTGACTTTCGCCAACTCATCAAAGATTTAGCTGAAGCGTTCCACGTGAGAATCGAAATGAAGCAAATAGGGGCTCGTCAAGAAGCAGGACGTATTGGAGGGATAGGTCCATGTGGACGACCATTATGTTGTTCAAGCTGGATGACAAACTTTGTATCAGTTGCAACAAGTGCAGCTCGATATCAAGATATTTCCATGAATCCACAAAAGCTTGCAGGACAATGTGCTAAATTGAAATGCTGTCTTAATTTTGAAGTTGATGCCTACGCTGAGGCTGTAAAACGCTTACCTGCCAAAGAGATTCGTCTTGAAACAGCTGATGCCACATATTATCACTTCAAAACCGACATTTTCAAACGCGAAATTACCTACTCTACCGATAAGTCAATCCCAGCCAATTTGGTTACGATTGATGCTCAACGTGCATTTGAAATCATTGCAATGAACAAAGAGGGAGAAAAACCATTGAAATTACAACGCGAAGGCGATGTAGCTCCCAAAAAACAAGTTAAGGAATTTGGCGACATCGTTGGGCAAGACAGCCTTACTCGTTTTGACAACAAGAAAAAGAAAAAACGCAAAGGTGGGAACAAAGGTGGTAATGGTGAAATGAAAAATGCCGGACAACCAAAAGGTCATAGCGATTCATCGGATCAATTCAACAATGGAGAACTCCATCGCAAAAAAGGTAACCGCAACAAAAACGGAGAACGAAAAGAACACAACAATGAAGAAAAAACCAATAATTAGGTTTTACTACATATCACTAATATTATTGTGCTTGGGAGCTTGTAGCCCCGGGCACAATGATTATAGTCAGTTTTTCGATATTTCACCAAAAGGCTGGGAATATGGTGACACTCTAAAATTCTTCCCTCAAACGCAAGATTCTATTGTTTCAGGACGATTAAGCATTGCTCTTCGCCACACAAATGCGTATGAATATAGTAATCTTTGGCTTGAAATACGTCATTTTAACGGTAACGTAACACGTATTGACACTGTAAATATTGAAATGGCAGATATATATGGGCGATGGCATGGTAATGGATTGGGAGCAAGCTTTCAATATGAGCTGCCATTATCTAACGACATTACTTTATATAAAGGAAAACCAATCTCAATAACTCACATAATGAGAGTTGATCAACTTAAATCAATCGAACAAGTAGGACTTCTGTTCACTGAAAAAAAGAAAAAATGACACCTTCATTTGACAGTCTAATATTTGACATGGACGGCACCCTATGGGACGCTGTGGATTCATATTGCAAAATATGGGACATCACATTTTCTCAAATGGATAAAGTTCAAACTGTAGGTCGTCAAGAATTATTGGAATGTATGGGTTTGCCCATCAATGAAATTTTTCATAAGATTGTGAAAGTAGATGTTGATGAACAAAAATATTTGACATTGCTCGACAAAAATGAGCGTGAGATGATGCCTATTTTGGGAGGAAATCTTTACAATGGTGTTTTTGAAGGCATAAAATTACTCTCAACTAAATATAAGCTATATATGGTTAGTAATTGTGGGGCCGACGGATTAAACAATTTTCTATCATTTACTAAACTTAAACCTTATTTTAGAGGCACATTGACTCATGGCGAAACAATGTTGTCAAAAGCTGAGAATATTAAGCTTTTAATCTCTCAACATAATTTACAACGCCCAATTTATGTCGGCGACACTCAAGGAGATTGTAATGCAGCACATAAAGCCGGCATTCCTATGATTTTTGCTAAATATGGATTTGGCAAATGTGAAAATGCCGAATATAATATAGATTCATTTCCCCAACTGTTAGATTTGTTATATAAAAACATATACGAATAAATTCCAATATTATAATATGGAAAATCTATTGCAAATTCCCACATCAGAGGCTACAATCCGCACCAACAGCATTAAAACATTAATGCAAGAACAAGGTATTGATGCAATATTAATCAGTGATAATGCTAATAAATTTTACGTTTCGGGGCGTGTTTATAATGGATATACCTATATACCTTCCAATGGAGATGCAATACATTTTATCCGTCGTCCAATCGGTCTTTCGGGCGAAAATGTTGAATATATTCACAAGCTCGAAAACATCGCCGAGATACTAATTTCAGAAGGACAAGAACTTCCACATTCATTAGGTTTGGAACTTGATTTAGCTCCTTATTCGGTTGTGCAACGAATTGCAAAAATTTTTCCCGACACAAAAATAGCCAATGCATCAGGAATCATGCGACAAGCTCGTTCAATTAAAAGTGAATATGAAATTGAACTAATCAGGCTATCCGGGATAAAGCACGCCAAGTCTTATAGTCAAATCTGTGATATTTATACTCCAAACATGACCGACCTTGAATTTCAAGTCGAGATTGAACGAATATCACGACTTAATGGGTGTTTAGGACAGTTTCGCATAAGTGGCGACTCGATGGAAATATATATGGGGAATGTAATTTGCGGTGAAAACGCCGACGCCCCTTCCCCCTACGATTTTGCCATGGGTGGAGCAGGAATGCACCCGTCGCTACCTGTAGGTTGCAATGGCACAACAATCAAAAACAATATGGCAATAATGGTTGATGTAAACGGCAATTATACCGGATATACTACCGATATGTCAAGAGTATTCTCTGTTGGCTCACTCGATGAACTATCAATAAAAGCTCATGAATGTTCTCGCCGCATTTGCCAAGAACTTTCGACCATTGGCAAGCCCGGTGTCGAAGCCAAAGCTCTATACAATCGTGCCATAGAGATTGTTACAGAAAAGGGGCTCGAATACCTATTCATGGGACATCGTCAAAAAGCCGGTTTCATAGGGCATGGTGTAGGCATTGAGATTAACGAATCTCCTGTAATTGCACCTCGCAGTCGCGATATCCTTGCTGTTGGCAACGTTATTGCCCTTGAACCCAAATTTGTTATTCCCGGCATAGGAGCAGTGGGTATTGAAAACACCTACGTTGTTACCCCTAATGGCATGGAATGTATAACAAATGCTCCCGAAGAAATAATTAGTCTTGACAGAAACTAACAATACAACAAATGCACCCAATTGCCACTAAAATTGACAAGCCTATTTTCCACCTTGTAGGAGAAGTTGCCGATAGTCTGAATCGCGACTGTTATACAGTAGGGGGATATGTGCGCGACCTATTTCTAAATCGCCCATCAAAAGATATTGACTTTGTTACAGTAGGTAGTGGCATTGAAGTTGCTCAAGGCACAGCCAAAGTATTGGGGAAGAAAGCTCACCTCAACGTATTTCAAAACTTTGGTACCGCACAAGTAAAATGCCGCAACATGGAATTGGAATTTGTTGGAGCTCGACGCGAATCATATCGTCGTGATTCTCGCAAACCAATTGTTGAAGACGGCTCTTTAGAAGATGATATTTCTCGTCGAGATTTCACAATCAATGCCATGGCATTATGTGTTAATGCAAATCGATTTGGGGAATTAATCGATTTTTACGATGGTGTGGGCGACTTAGAACGTAAATTAATTCGCACCCCACTCGACCCCGACATAACATTTAGCGACGATCCTTTGCGAATGATGCGTGCAATTCGTTTTGCCACACAGCTCAATTTCACAATATATAGCGAAACGCTTGATGCTATAACTCGTAATGCGAGTCGCATTTCTATCATTTCAAAAGAACGCGTTGCCGACGAGTTAATGAAAATAATGGCATCTCCTCGCCCATCTATCGGCTGGATTTTACTCAAAAAAACCGGACTTCTCAAACTTATATTTCCACAACTTTCTGCTATGGCAGGAGTGGAGATTATAAATGGGCGTGGACATAAAGACAACTTCTATCACACAATGGAAGTTCTTGACAATGTTGCACAAAAAAGCGACAACGTGTGGTTACGTTGGGGTGCATTAATGCACGATATTGGCAAACCTCGCACCAAACAATGGGACGATAAAATAGGTTGGACGTTCCACAATCATAATTTTGTAGGAGCAAAAATGATTCCTCGAATATTCCGAGACATGAAACTTCCACTCAACGAAAAAATGAAATATGTTCAAAAATTAGTTGAGTTGCACATGCGTCCCATCGCTCTTGTTGAAGATATTGTTACCGATTCAGCAGTGCGTCGATTAATCTTTGATGCCGGCGACGACATTGAAGATTTAATGACCCTTTGTGAAGCCGACATAACCTCTAAAAACGAAGAAAAAGTAAAACGTTTTCTCGATAACTTCATTCTCGTTCGACAAAAGATGAAAGAGCTTGAAGAACGTGACCGCATTCGCAACTTCCAACCACCGGTCGATGGCGAAGAAATCATGAGACTTTTCAATCTTCCTCCTTGTCGAGAAGTTGGTGAGCTTAAAGCAAAAATCAAAGATGCAATTCTCGATGGCATAATACCCAATGAACGCGATGCAGCATATAATTACATGCTCTCTTGTGCCAAAGAGATGGGATTAACGCCTGTATCATAGTCTTTTTATTATATCTTCAATTTCATAAGCTCGATTTTCAGCAATTTTTATTTGGCTGAAATAGGAATTGTTCGTAATTTTGAAATATTATTGCAAACATCAAATTATGAACCGATATTATATATTTGCCATAAGTTTTTTAATTTCACTTTGTGCCAATGCCATAACCATTGAGCAAGCAAAAAAGCTATACGATAATGGCAAATACACTGAAGCTCTTTCGGGTTTCAAAGAACTACTAAAAAAATCGCCTAAAAATACCAATTTAAATTATTATGTAGGGCTATGCCTTTATGACATGAATGAGCAAGAACAATCTATTCCATATCTCACATTTGCTCAATCAAAATCAATCCCTGAAGCTTCAAAATATTTGGCATACATTGCCTATTTTAATTATGATTTTGAAGAAGCTCTTAATCATATCGAATCTTATCAAATGGCATTGACAAAAGCTAAAAAAGAGATGCCCGAAGATATGGAGCAATTTTTAACTCGCGTAGTCAACGCTCGAAACATGCTTGAACGCGTTGAAAATATTCAGATAATAGATAGTATAAACGTTGACTCCAATACATTTTTCAAATTCTATAAAATATCACGAGAATGTGGGTCACTAAATGCCACAACAATTCTACCAAACGGATTTGAATCAGCTCCATATACAGTTGTATTCCAACCCGAAAGTAAATCACAAATGATGTGGGCAGCACTTAATGCCAATGGGAAAGAATCAATTGTAACATCAGCAATATTGTCAGATAACACATGGGAGCAACCTCATGAACTCGATGAAAATATCAATACCAACAATTCCAACTACCCATTCATAATGTCTGACGGTGTTACTCTCTACTTTGCAAATGATGGAGAAAACTCTATTGGTGGATATGATATTTTCTTTACTCGAAAAGATGAAGATGGATATCTCCAACCTCAAAACATGGGTATGCCATATAATTCACTCCACAATGACTACATGCTTGTAATTGATGAAATTACCGGTGTTGGGTGGTGGGCTTCTGACCGAAATAATATTGAAGGACAAGTTACAATATACAAATTTATCCCAAACGAAACCCGGTCAAATTACCCTGCCAACACCCCCAACCTCATCAACCTTGCTAAAATATGCTCAATAAAAGATTCGTGGGCTGAAAATGCCGATTATAGCGAAATATTAAATAGATTAACTGAGGTTACTACATCAGATAAAGCCGACTCATCTAAATCGTTCACTCTATCATTACCAAATGGCAAAGTTTATAATTCTATTGATGATTTTAGCAACCAAAGTGCTGCTGAGGCTATGCAAGAATATCTTGATGCAGTTAAAGAATATAATGCAACCATCAATCGTGCTTCATCACTTCGCAAAACATATTCTAATGGAGATAAAAGCGTAGCTAATGAAATCATTGAAATAGAAAACGAAATATTAACTCAACAAAAAACTCTGACTACATTACGCAACACAGTAGTGAGTCTTGAGTGCCAATAATAACCGAAAATTAACCAATAAAATAACACTTTTATGGAAATAACAATCTTATTACTATTAGGAGCTGCCTTTATTTTCCTATGTATCTTTTTCTATTACGTGCCTTTCTTCCTTTGGATTTCGGCACAAGTGAGTGGTGTTCGCATTTCATTGATACAATTATTTTTGATGCGTATTCGTCAAGTACCGGCATCAGTAATTGTAAGAGCAATGATTGAAGCACATAAAGCCGGATTACAAGATGTTACTCGCGACGATCTCGAAGCTCACTTCCTTGCCGGTGGTAACGTAGAAATGGTTGTTCACGCTCTCGTTTCTGCGTCAAAAGCAAACATCGATCTTGGCTTCAAAATGGCAACAGCCATTGACCTTGCCGGTCGTGATGTGTTTCAAGCCGTACAAATGTCTGTAAATCCTAAAGTTATTGACACCCCTCCGGTTACTGCAGTTGCTAAAGACGGTATTCAGCTCATTGCAAAAGCCCGTGTAACAGTGCGTGCCAACATTCGTCAACTTGTGGGTGGAGCCGGAGAAGACACTGTGCTTGCTCGTGTAGGCGAAGGTATAGTATCTTCAATCGGTTCATCTGTTAGCCATAAAGAAGTGCTTGAAAACCCCGACTCTATTTCTAAACTTGTGTTGCGTAAAGGTCTTGACTCTGGCACTGCATTTGAAATATTGTCAATCGACATCGCTGATATAGATATAGGCAAAAACATTGGTGCTGCACTACAAATAGACCAAGCTCAAGCCGACAAAAATATCGCACAAGCCAAAGCCGAAGAACGTCGTGCTATGGCAATCGCCCTTGAACAAGAAATGAAAGCTAAAGCTCAAGAAGCACGTGCTCGTGTTATTGAAGCCGAAGCCGAATTGCCTCGTGCCATGGCCGAAGCATTCATCAATGGCAACCTCGGCATCATGGACTACTATCGCATGAAAAATATGGAAGCCGACACTACTATGCGTGAAACAATCGCACGCCCTGTCGCTTCAAATACCCAAACACAAAACAATAAATAATACAAACTCATAATATAAATCCCTTCCTCTTAATCATGGAAGGGGTTTAATTAACCTACTTATGACCTCGTTTCTAATTGCTCTTGCATTATTGATTGGTGGATATTTTATATACGGTGCCATTGTTGAAAAAATATTTGGTATTGACCCCAGTCGCAAAACTCCCGCCTACACTATGCGTGATGATGTGGACTACATGCCACTCCCCACGTGGAAAGTGTTTTTAATTCAATTTCTCAACATTGCCGGTTTAGGACCTATTTTTGGGGCTATTATGGGTGTAATGTTTGGTCCGGCAGCATTCATTTGGATAGTTGTTGGGACAATCTTTGCAGGAGCTGTTCACGACTTCATTTCGGGTGCTATTTCACTTCGTGCTCGTGGCATGTCGTTGCCCGAAATTGTCGGAAATGAATTAGGAACAAGCATTAAACAAGTGATGCGAGTGTTTTCACTCGTATTAATGATTCTCGTTGGAGCTGTATTTGTTAGTCAACCTGCCGACCTCATTGCAGGAATGACTCCCGAATATCTCGATCGCATATTTTGGGTTGTCGTAATTTTCGTTTATTACATGCTTGCCACGGTATTACCAATCGACAAACTAATTGGCAACCTCTACCCCATTTTTGGCTTTGCATTGCTATTTATGGCAGTGGGGATATTGGCAATACTCATTTTTGGCGATTACACTCTCAATATTGATTTTTCACAAGGACTACAAAGTCACCACCCAAAAGGGTTACCAATATTCCCAATGATGTTTGTATCGATTGCTTGTGGTGCTATTTCGGGTTTTCATGCTACACAATCGCCAATGATGGCACGTTGCCTCAAAAACGAGCGTCTTGCCCGCCCCATATTCTACGGAGCAATGGTTGCCGAGGGGATTGTGGCTTTGATATGGGCAGCAGCAGCTATCGCATTTACAGGTGGTTATGAACAATTAGCCACATATATGTCGGAACATAATAATAGTGCAGCGGTTTTAGTCAACGACATCTCTATCTCATGGCTTGGCTCTTTTGGTGGTATTCTTGCCCTTCTTGGAGTTATTGCTGCTCCTATTACATCGGGCGACACTGCTCTCCGTAGTGCTCGGTTGATTGCTGCCGACTTCCTCCACTTCGACCAATCTAAAACCTACAAGCGTCTCATTATTTCAATTCCCATTTTCATCGCCACATTTGGCATTATGATGATTGACTTCACCGTTTTATGGCGTTATTTTGCATGGTGTAACCAAACTCTGGCAGTGTTTACCTTATGGGCAATTACTGTATATCTTGCTCGCCACAAAAAATTATACATTATCACACTTGCTCCGGCATTTTTCATGACCATCGTGAGTGTTTCATATATACTTTATGCTCCACGCCCCGAGGGTTTTGGGCTTGATTACGATGTAGCAGTAAATTGTGGAAAAGGAGTTGCCATATCGATTACAATAATCATTATGTTATACATTCGACGCATAAATAGTGGCAAACTAAAACGCGAATTTGATTATTAATGGATTTCTTTGCAACCATAGGCGAAAGCAAACTCTATAACTTCCATTCACACACCCAATTTTGTGATGGGCGTGCATCGATGGAAATGTTTGCTCGTGAAGTTGTGGCTCAAGGCTTCAGCCACTATGGTTTTTCTCCTCACTCCCCTATCCCCATTGAGTCGCCATGCAATATGCTCAAAATTGATGTGCCGGTTTATCTCGAAGAGGTAGCACGCATCAAAGAGGTGTATGGCAACAATCTGACAAAATTCTATGCCTCTATGGAGATAGATTATTTGGGAAAAGATTGGGGTCCGGCTCACGAATTTTTCCAAAATCTCCCACTCGACTATCGCATCGGGTCGATACACTTCATTCCATGCCAATCGGGCGAAATGATTGACATTGACGGCAGTTTTGAAAACTTTGATTGCAAAATGGAGCGTTATTTTGCCGGCGACATTCGCTATGTTGTTGAAACGTTCTACAAACAATCAATTGACATGGTAAATGCCTGTGGATTTGACCTCATTGGGCATTTTGACAAGATTTGCAACAATGCCTCACACTATTGTCCCGGCATAGAAGATGAATTATGGTATCAAGTACTTGTAAGCGAACTAATAGAAGCGATAATCGCTCAAAAACTCACCGTAGAAATAAATACCAAAGCATTGGATAAGCACACTCGCTTCTTCCCCCATTCTCGCTATTGGAAGCGACTCATAGAAGCCCAAGTCCCTATCATCATCAACTCCGACGCCCACTACCCCCACCTCATCAACGCAGGTCGAGAAGAAGCTTTAAAACAACTAAACGAATATATTATTTAGGATTAAAAATTAGATTGCTATATTTCCATCTTTAACACTCCTCGCAATTAATCAGTCTTATTTCGGGACAAAATAATACTATTTTTTCAATTTACGGGACAAAATATATCTAAAATAGCTACAAAAGCGACCTCTTTTGTCCCGAAATTAAAAATAAGTCAGGATTTGCGATTGCATGGCATTGCCGTACGGCAAAACTGACTTTAGAGTCATTAAGGTCATTAGGGTTTTTATTTACCACATGGGGCATTGCCGAAGGTAATGCTTTTTGCGTAGCCGGGTATTGGCTCGAAGAGGCAATACCCGGTAAAGGGTTAGAATGATTGTGATTCTGAAAGAATCATTAATTCCATCAAATAATGAATCTTCCAGATTCTAACCTGCCTCAATAACAATCCGGGCATAACCACTACGTGGCTATACCCGGCTATATACTAATCAATTCTTACGAATTGCCACTTGTATATTCTTTTTGG